>CAYJMO010000014.1:0-28179 GCA_964371365.1 uncultured Oscillospiraceae bacterium | reverse complement strand
GTCATCAAATATGGTGATAAATTATAGCTCTTCATCATTAGTTCTTAGCTCTTAGTTAATCTTCCAAAGGGAGGTTATGAGCATAATCTGTGGTACAGCCACACCACAGTCCTTCACTATTCACCTTTAGCCATTAGTCAATCTTCGCATAGCGAAGATTATGAGCTCTTTACGAGGCGCTGTTATGGAACTGCTAAAACGCAAAAACATACGGCTAAAAGATTACAATTATTCACAAAATGGTGCGTATTTTGTGACGATATGCACGCATAATAAGGCGCATTTATTCGGTGAGATTGTAGGGGAGGGGTCTCCCCTCCCGAATGTTAGGTTAAACGAAAAAGGTAAAATCGTTGACGAATATGTCAACAAAATCCCCATAAAATACACATCGGTAAAAATTGATAAATATGCTACAATGCCCAATCATATTCATATGATAATCGCAATAGTAGGCGGGAGGGGAAACCCCTCCCCTACAATCGGCAATATCATAGGTTGGTTTAAATACCAAACCACAAAAATTGTGAACGAGTTACAAAATACGGCAGGCGCAAAATTGTGGCAACGCTCTTACCACGACCACATAATCCGCAACGAACAGGAATACCTCAAAATTTGGCAATACATAGACGAAAACCCACAAAAATGGGATCAGGATTGTTATTATATCCACGAAAGGAGAACAAAATGAAAAAATTAACTGCACTTTCACTCACGCTCACTCTTGCCCTCTCGCTGTTCGGCTGTTCTGTGTCGAGTGAAGCTACCGCCGAGCCGGATATGTACTATGAGGAATCGGTAACAGAGGAATATTACGGCGACGCGGACTATGCCGTCGAGGAGAGTTTTGAGGGTGAGACGGCGGACATGGCGAATAACGCCGGCAGTTCCGTCGACGAGATGGAGCGCATGGTCATTAAAAATGCTTTTGTTTCGCTTTACACCAACACCTATGACGAGAGTTATGCCTCGGTAAAAGCCAAGGTGAACGAGCTCGGCGGTGAGATTACCGGCTCCGACATGTGGGGCAGTGAGGAGAATGCCAATCGCTACACAAACCTGACCATCCGAGTGCCTGCCGAGCGATATGACGAGTTCATGACCGGGGTGGTCAATTTCGGTAAGGTGGAGACGGTCAACGAGTCGTCGGAGGATGTCACCACCCAGTACATCGACATACAGGCGCGAATAACCTCGCTCGAGGAGCAGGAGGAACGACTCTTAGAGCTCTACGACATGGCGACGAGCGTCACCGAAATAATGGAGATTGAGGCGCAACTCTCCTACGTGCGATACGAGCGGGAAAGTTACACCCAACAAAGTCTTTACCTCGAGCGACAGGCGAGCATGAGCACCATCAACCTCGAACTTCACGAGGAAGAGCAGATCATCCTACACGAAACCGGGTTTTTCTCCACCGTCGCAGTCAGCTTTTTCAACGGGTTTGATACCCTCGTAGATATATTACAGGGCAGTGTTATCGGCTTTGCCGCATTTCTGCCTGCACTCATACTGCTCGCGATCATAGCGGTTATCATTATTGCTATAATCAAGATTTCGGGCAGAAAAAGGAAACAATGAAGATAGAACACGGAATTTTAGCCCAGAGTGCATCGGTGGTAGCGCTCGGCAGTTTTGACGGCGTGCACCTCGGTCACAATGCGGTGCTGTCGCTTGCGGCGACACACGCAGCAAAGATTGGTGTCGTCTCGGTTGCCGTCTGCCTTATGCCTCCTGCACATTATGAGTTAATCGAGGGCGAGGCGTTGCAACAGCGACACATCGAGCTATCCGGTATCGACATCTGTAATCGAGTAGAGTTTGAGCAATATCACGACCTCTCGGCGCACGACTTTTTTCACAATGTGCTTGTAGGCACACTCGGCGTTAAGGCTATCGCCTGTGGATACGACTTTAAATTCGGCCGCGGTCGAGAGGGAGATGTTGCACTGCTGTCTGAGTTGTGCGAAAAAAACGGTGTCAAGCTACTTGTGGCCGAGATATGTTGTTATAAGGATGAACGCATCTCCTCCACAAGGATAAGAACGGCTTTAAAAGAAGGTGACCTTGAGGCGGCAAACAACATGCTCACCCGACCCTATACCATTGATTTTGAGGTTAAAAGAGGATTTGGCATAGGGGAGAAACTCGGTTTCCCCACCGCCAATCAATACTGGGAAAGCGGCTATGTGGTGCCAAAACAGGGTGTATACATAACACAGACGATAATCGACGGCAGACCCTACCCCTCCGCAACGGGAGTGACCTCCCGCCCGAGCTTTACCGACGACGATGCAATAAGCTGTGAGACCACCATCGCCGATGCCGACCTTGACCTATATGGTCAAAAAATCGAGGTGCAGTTCTATAAATACCTTTTGGAGCCAAAGAAATACAACGACAAATCGGAATTGACCAAGATGGTCAAAGATGCTTGCCGTCAATCTACGCAATATTTTTTAGATAAATAATAGGAGTATCTACACACGAATGAGATATGTCAGTGACAGCAAACGAGAAAAGCGAAATAAACGGCGGCGTCAACCACCGGTGCGCAGACCTTCGCCCGGACGAGCGATACATCCGAGCGAAAACCCTATCACACCTGTAGAAACACCGACAATAATGGAACGTGACGGTGTCAAGGTCAATATCTCTTCGGCAATTAAAAAGGCAGGGCGCACTCCAAAGCCGCCCAAAAAGCCCATTGACAGCGAAAAGGTAAACGGAATAATTATAAAGGTGCTTATAGGTTTTGGCATTCTGGTTGCCGTTGTACTAATCATGGTGGTGGTCTATTATTTTGCGACAAACAGCCCCGATGCGCCTGAGACGGTGGAGGAGGTGGAGGGTTATCCAGCACTGGTGGGAGGGCTTAACATAGAGGCACCTCCCGAGAGTGTCGCCTCGCTCTCACCGTTATTGACCGATATGGTCACTACCCTGCCGCTCGGCGACCCTCTTATTGCTGTAAGTGAATACTGTCGCAACGATACCGGTCTGCCGAGTGTTGGCACTCCACTTTTGCCGGACATAGACGGCATTATTGAACACAGTCCGGACTATCTCATTACCCTCACACCGCTCACAAGGCAGCAAAAAATCAGTCTTGAACAGGTCGGGACTAAAGTTTTGGAGTTCTCCACCCCGACGACGGTGGGTGGATTTGCCGACCTTGCGAGTGAGATTGCAACACTCTTTCTCGGCAAGGAGCGTGGCAGTGCCGTCGCGAGTGGGATTTACGGCAGATTTTCCGACACGCTCGCGCAGTACTCTACTACCATAAACCTGCCTGTTGAGGAGCGCCCGTCCTATTCGCTACTGTTCGATCTAAGCGGATTTTCCGCCACACCGGATACACTCGAGGCGCAAATTTTTGGCTCGGTGCTCGGCCGCACCGCTGTCGAGGGGCAGGGCTATGCCACCACCATGGAGGACATTGTCGCCGCCGACCCCGAGATACTGATACTGCCGGACACACTCACCATGCAAGACCTCAGCGGCACCGGTCTTGAAAACGGCACCGCGGCGCAAAATGCAAAGGTATTTTTCATAGACATGAGCTATGTCGAGACCTACAGCCCCAAATTATTGTTTGACCTTGCAGTGATTGCGAAGAGTGTTTATGGCTAAAGACCAATGGTGAAATACAACGATTATGGCGGAGGGTATTTATATCAGGTAATTTATGAAATCACTGAAACGAAAATTAATCAGATCATCAACGGATAAAAATCAACTGACCTAAAACTCCAACAACGCCCCGGCGAACCTTTGAAAGGCAAGTTCAAAGGTGATCTGTTCATAGTCCTGCGCCGCAACTACATCATAGCTCGATATTGCACTTTCACCGGAATATAGAGTTATACTGCCGACCACATCCCCCTTTTTGACCGGAGCGGTCAAACTCTCCGGCAATTCCAGTTCGGCGGTCAGTTCCGGTTGTTGATTTTTTTGGAGTAACAGTTTCTCCGGCATGAGATAGTCTAACAGGACGGTTTGCTCTAAACCACTGCTAAGAGGGAGCTGTGCCACAAAATCCTCTTCATTCGGGATAACCGCCGCCTGAAAGTTGGCAAAACCAAAGTCCAAAAGTGTCCGTGCCGCGTCAAATCGGTCACTGCTCGAGTCTGCGCCCAACACCACCGCTATCATGGACATGTTGTCCCGCTCGGCGGTCGCGCTTATACATATTCCTGCGCCGCTTGTTGTGCCGGTTTTTAGTCCGGTGATGCCGGAGTAGCTGTTGAGCAGTTTGTTGGTGTTGACCAACATGGTCTGACCATCTCGGAGCGAATCGGTCCAGACGGTTGTGTATTTTACCAGCTCGTCATGCTCCATTATCTTGCGAGACAAAAGTGCTATATCATAGGCGGTGGAATATAGACCATCCTGGTCAAGGCCACAGGCATTTGCATAACTGGTGTTGACCATCCCGAGCTCGGCGGCGCGGCGGTTCATCATCTCCACAAACACCGGTTCACTTCCTGCGACGTGTTCCGCAAGCGCAACGGCGGCATCGTTTGCACTCGATACACAGACCGCACGCAGCATCTCGTCCACCGTGAAACTCTCGGACGGATCCAACCACACCTGTGATCCACCCATGCTTGCGGCGTGCTCCGACACCTTGACCAAATCGGTCAACGCAATGTTGCCCTTGTCTACCTCCTCAAATACCAGTAGCATGGTCATTATTTTGGTGATGGAAGCCATCGGCATCGGCACATCCATATTCTGCTTATAGAGCACCTCGCCGGTGTCCTCCGACATCAACACCGCCGCTTTTACCGGCAGTCCAAGGTCGGCGGAGGCATCAAGTGATACGGCGGCAGGAGTTGCGGCGATATCTTTAGGTGGTTGCTCAAAAGCAAGTGGGTTATCGGAGTAGGTCGTGGTGTCGGGATTGGCGTTATACAGGTCTATCAAGGCAGGGCTGTTTGACACGGTTGAGCTGGCTGATGTTGTGGAATTCGTTGAAGTGTTTGACACTGTTTTGACCACTTCGGTCGATCCCATCGACGCAAAGACGCCGTTAAATCCGAACGCAGTTATAACGATCGCACTTACCACTAATTTTTTTGAAACACTCTTTATTATATCTCGACACTTGCGGTCTTTTACACATTCCGAAATCATAATAACCCCCCTCGGTACTTTTCATAATGGTAAAATATATGTCAGACAGAAAAAAAATATACTTTATTACCCTCGGTTGCAAGGTAAATAGTCGTGAATCGGACGGTTTACGGCGACTTTTTTTGCAGGCAGGCTTTGCTACAGGACATTCAATCGCCGAGAGTGAGGTCATCTATATCAACTCCTGTACCGTAACCGCCGAAGGTGCCTCAAAAAGCCGTGCGGCACTGCGCAGGGCACGTCGCGCCGCGCCAAATGCTGTTATAGTGCTTGCCGGATGTCTGCCACAGGTGGAAAATGATTTCTCCGGCTCGGACTATATAGATGCCGATATTATCGTCGGAAACACCGAGCGTGCCGCCGTTATCGAGATGGTAGAAAAATTATTGACCACGCGGTCAATAAAATATGACACCGATATAGTTGATTCATTGACCACGCGGTCAATTATAAATATCTCCCCTCACCGGCTGGGTGAGAAATTTGAGCCGCTTCCTTTTGAGGGGGACGGCCACACCAGAGCTTTTTTAAAGGTTCAGGACGGTTGCCCTCGCAGTTGCAGCTACTGTATCGTATCAAGGGCAAGGGGACTGCCACGCTCGGCAGACAAGGCGCAGGTTATAGCCGGAGCAAAAAAATTAGTGCGGGAGGGTCACCGCGAGGTTGTATTGTGTGGTATTAACCTATCCTACTACGGCGCAGAGATCGACACCGATCTCGGTGAACTATGTCGTGAGTTAGCTGAGATTGACGGGCTTTATAGAATTCGTCTCGGGTCACTTGAGCCGGACATGTTGACCGACGAGCTTTGTGAAAGCCTATCAAGGTGTGAAAAACTTGCGCCCCACTTTCATCTGTCGCTACAGAGTGGCAGCGACAAAATTTTGCGTGAAATGAACAGGGTTTATGACCGCTCCGAATTCCTCTCTATAATAAAGAGGATAGAAAGTCGCTTTGATCATCCCACCTTTACCACCGATATCATGGTCGGATTTCCCGGTGAGAGCGAGCAGGATTTTGCCGACACCCTTGACATGGTAGAGACGGTAGGCTTCTTAAAGGTGCACGCATTTCGATACTCCCGTCGTCCCGGCACAGTTGCCGCCGACCTACCAAATCAATTGACCAATGCGGTCAAGAAGGAGAGAGCGTTAAAACTCGCCGAGGTTGCCGAGCTTGTCCGAGACAGGACGATAGAGCGACTTTTGGACATCCCGGATAGTTTTATTGCAGAAAAAATCCTCCCGGATGGGAGGGCAGAGGGGATAACGGGCAGATATTTACGCTGTGTTATAGAACGTGATGGGGTGAAGCAGGGGGACGTTGTTTTAGTATAGTATAGTCATTCAACTTGAAAAACGACATGAGATTGCCGAGCAGAAATTTCGCCTACCAAGGCGGAGGATTGAGGAATACTCGTGTATTCCGATTGACGACAACGCAGATAGACGGAATTTATGCTGGGAAGACGTATTGGTTTTCAAGTTGAAGGACTATAAAGTCATTCAACTTGAAAAATGACTATACATTAAATTAATAATATGTTATATTTAATGTAATATTAGGTGCGCTCCCTCAACACTCCTCGCTCGGTGTGTTGAAAAAACTTTGCAATCTTGGGAATTTGGGCGTTTATCTTAAGATTTTCACGCACCTCGTCGCCGTTTGTTTTAACCACCGCTATCAACTCGTCGTTGAACTTTATCGCGCGATTGATTACGGAAAAATTCCTCTGGGCGGTGTCAAATATCGGCAAAAGCTCTTCATTTAATCGGGAGCGGTCACAGCGATTGAAAAGCGCGGCGCGCATCGCATCGGGATTGTGATACCCCTCGGTTAAGCGGTCGATACGGGACTGGATCTCATTCGCCTCGACAATAATGGCGGAGCGCTCGATGAGCATGTCGGCAAAGCTTGTAAGCCCTGCGTCAATAGCCTCATGGGTGAGCACCTCAAAACGTTTAAAAAGTTCCCCTTTTTTTTCTAAAAGCTTATTAATCTCGATAATGGTATCGTTAGTCATAAAAATATCCTATAAATTGTTTGAAAGGAGTGGATATGCGAAGTTTTAACAGTGAACCGTTGCCGTTAACCGCCGAGCTGGTGGATGAGGGCGGTCGGGCGGTTACGCGAGGGCTGTTGACACTCTCCCCCACGCCGGATGAGCTGGAGTTCCGCTCCTCGTCACTGCCCTACCTGCGCGGTGGGGACACGGTCGGATTTATCGTCTATTCCGGAAGTGACATAATGCTGTCTATAGTGGGGCGGGTGGGCTTTTACGGACCCGGCATTATTGGCGTGTGCCTTGTGGATAAAGAGGGGATGAGCCGTCTTGTCGAAATACTCGCTCAGAACATCTCGCTAAAAACCTTTGCCGTACACAAACCGCGACTCCTATCCCGACGCGAGCTTTTAGACATTAACATAACATGGATAGGCAAAAATCAGTGGTCTTTTACAACAATCGAGGAGATAAAGGTCGGCATGGAGCTGACAATCTCCACCGAAGAGGTTATTTATCTTAAAAATGTATCCCTAAAGATAGAGGAGGTCATCGAACTCAAAAATAACGTGAGTCTGTGCAGGTGCATACCGCAAAAACTCTCGAAGGAAAATGTCAAGGAGATTGAATTTTATCTGTAGGTTATCGGTGGGACGGGAGGAGCATATCCACTTTCCTACTATACATCAAAAAAAGGCGAATCTGCGTTATTGATTTTAAACTATTTCACGCATGAACTCACTATTTTTTACTCAGTCCTCCAAAGATGGATTTTACGCTGGTGACGTCGGCTTTGCCTACCGCCTCTTTATTTTCCTCCACTATCTGCAACAACTCCGAGCGGACGATGGAGACGTTTTTAGGCGCGTCGATACCGATACGCACACGATCACCCTGCACATCATAAAAATGCAGGATAATGTCGTCGCCTATCTTGATGGACTCGCCCTCACGCCTCGATAAAACTAACATACTGTTTTAACCCTCTCGGAAAACTTACATAGTCTTTCAACTTGAAAACCAACACATCTTCCCGGCATAAATTCCGTCTATCTGCGTTGTTGTCAATCGGAATACGTTTAGTATTCCTCAATCCTCCGCCTTGATAGGCGAAATTTCTGCTCGGTAATCTCATGTCGTTTTTCAAGTTAAATGACTATACTTCTACCTGTGTTGCGCAAAGTGGTGCCTTGATGGGGTAGTCCTCATCCAAAACGTATTGACCGAAAATCTTGCCGTCGCTGCTGAAAATGAGCGGCGCTTTTTTATTGACGGTACATTTCGAGCTGTCTTTGTTGATAACCGCTATGCAGTAGACAAGCGACATAAACTCCTCAAACTCGCCGAGCTGTTTTTTCATCTGGGCGGAGGGGGAGAACTCATAGTCGCCGAGGCTGAGCGCGCTAATCAGGATAAAGCAAATAGACGGCTCCTCCAATGATTGCAACCAGTAGATGCCGTCCCCAATCTCGTCATCCGTTATCACGGTAAATTTTTCATACTGTTCAAAGCCGAGGATGGGTGATTTTACGGTATAAATATCCTCCGGCTCGATCTCAATATTGCCGAAATCCCTTGTGTTAACATTCATCTGTTAAACTGTCCTTTCGTCTACATGCAACTTAAAATAATACTCTATGCTCTTTGTGGTGGGTGGTAGGTTATCTCGACATCAGGGCGGCGAGAGACGTTCCCCTCAAAGCTCGCCGGCGAGTAGTTGAATCCCTTGCTCGGTGCCTGATAGCTCGCCTTAACCTGCGCCGGCGAGTAGCTGATATTGCTCACCGGTTTGGTAAAGGATATCTGCGGTTTAAACTTAGGTATAAATTCATGCCCTGCCATCTTGTGGCCATGTTCGGCAATGAACTCCTCCTTTGCGATATCGGCTACGGTGACACCGGTGTGGATTGCACCCAAACGATCGCCGCGCGCCACAATCTCCCCAATGTGCTCATCCATATTCTGCACGCCCTTTTGCGCCGAATATTCCGCAAGTGAGCCGGTGAACCCGTCCTGCAAAAGTGCCCGAGCCCTTCCGGTGCTGTCCTGCTGCATCTTGGTGGTCTCATGCTGCATACTTAGTTCGCCGCGCTCGGTTTTTAGCTCCACCGTGCCGGTATGCGTTCCACCGTTGGAGGTGAGCTGTGCATTCGACGAGCGAAAACTATATTCCGCGTCGATGCGACGCATGGTGATGGATGCCAACTGCACAGAATCATCCTTTCTGTAATATTGTTCTGCCCGGGGTAGGGTTGCCTAAAAAGAATTAGCCCATAAAGTCAAAAATCGAGGTCGGCAGGAGTTGACTGCCAAGCTGTAGCGATACCGACCAGGCGCGTTGATAAATTTGGTAGTTGATGGACTCCTCCTCCAGATCCGCCGTCTCGAGGTCGTTCTGCGACTCTTTGAGAGCGTCGATATCCTCCTCATAGCGGTTGGTGGTCACGTCCATAAAGTTGGTGCGCACTCCTATGTCTGCAATAGCCATGGTCAGGTCGCTGTGCACCTCCTTTGAGACATCGATATACTCGCGCAGTTGATCCATGTCGTTGGTGTTAAGTGCATCGGCGACATCGCCCACAAACTGTATTATGTTCATGGAGTTACCGTCGGCATCCAATCCGAAACCGAACATCTCGGTGCCGGTGTTGGATAGTTTTATTGCACTGGTAGAGTTCACCGTACTGCCGACACCGATATGGTCGTCGTACATGGTGAGTCCCAACTCAACATCGAGATAGACTGCACCGTTTTCATCGACAGGGGTATAATTACCGGTACCGTCATCGATCATCGCCATGCCTGCTTCCGGTGTGAAGTTGGTGGGCAGGTTAGCGGATAGATTCATAGGAGGGGTGGCGTTCGGGTCATATGCAACCATGTCGTTGACAAGATGCCCGTTATAGGTGACATCACCATTTGCATCAATGGCAAACGGTGCCTCGGAATTGTTGGTGCCACCAAACAGGTTTTTGGAGCTAAACTGGGCATTTGCCATCTGCAAAAGTTGCTCTTGCAGCCCCTCCATCTCGGCACCGGCGATTGCACGTTGGTCGGCATCGTAGGTGTCGGTCGCCATGCGGACCATCTTCTCCATAACGGTCTGAAAGACGTCGTTGGAGCTCATCAGGTTTCCCTCGGCGGCAGATAGCTCGTTATAGGCATCACGTATGGTGTCGAGGGCCTGTTCCTTTTTATACATCTGCTCACGAACCGTGTACGCCTTTGCGGCGTCGGCGACATTGTCCGAAACGCGGTTAAGCTTTAGTCCGGTGTTAAGTCGCTCAAACGTGTTATTCATGTTCAAAAGGTTGTTGTTAAGCGCCTTTAGATAGTTGCGTGACATGCTACTCTGTGTAACTCTCATGGTTATAACCGTTCCTTTTTGATGTTTTTCGGTTTTGTCACATAGTGACGAATTTTAAACGCTTTCCGTTTGAAAGAAACAAATATATTTCCTCACTAAAATAGATTATCTGCCGACAAGACCCATGTTGTTGATGATGGTGTTGAGTGCCTCATCAAGGGTGGTCATGACCCTTGCAACCGCCTGATATGCACGTTCATACATCATGAGGTCGGCACCCTCTTCGTCCATCGATACTGCGGAGACGGAATCACGGCGGTTGAGCACGTCGTCGGCGACGGCGGTGGTGGCGGTAAGTCGACTGGTGTTATAGGTAACCTGTTGACCTATTGTTGTGTTGATAAAGCTGACAAAGCCGTTGAGTGTACCGGTATATTCGCCAAAATTGACATCGGTGTCAAAGTTCTCTATCATGGAGAGGATGTAGGTGTTATCCAGTTCACCGTTTTTGTCAACGCCCTCCATAATATAGGAGGGATCGTCCAACCAATCCTGCGCTACAGTGATGTTGGCGGCGGTCACGTTGGCTATGTCGGACGGCTCGAACAAGACTTTATATAGCCCGTTTGTGGTGTCCTCCAACGGTATGGTGTTGTTAAATACATTGACAATATTCATGGCAAGTGCGTCCAGCTGGTCGCGATAATAGGGTATACCATCCTCAAAGTTATGGAATTCCGAGGTCGGGTTACTGCCGGCACCGTTTATCATGTGCAGGTAGGCGAGCAGTGAGCCACCCTCGGAGGTAAACTCCGCGCCGTCGCTCTGCCAAGAGAGGGTGAGTTGGTTGTCGTGGGTAATGACATAGTTGAGTGTCTCCGCCTCGGCATCATCTATCACAAGCTGATTTCCCATGGTGACCTCGACAACGCCATACTCCTTCTCGGTGACCTGAATATCACCAAAATAGGCGAGCTCATCCAACAGCATATTGCGCTCGTCCAACAGCTCATTCGGGCCGTAGATATCGTCGCCCACAGCCGAGTTCATCTGCATGGTCTCTTTTATAGCGGTGTTGAGATGCGCGATGCGCTCTAATATTGCGTTGACCTCGTCCACCGCTATTTCGGCGTCAAACTTTTGTTGGTCGCTAATCTCGGTGAGCTCTATATCAAACTGGGCGATAACCTGTGTTAACTTAACCATCTCGTTCATGACGATGGCGGCGTTGGTTTCATCGTCCGGATTGGAGGAAAAGGACTGGAGCGCAGAGAGTATTTCCTCAAAAGAGTTTTGAATGCCGGTCTCGCCTAACTCGTCCAGCGCCGACTCGATATCGGAGAGGATGGACGCGCTCTGGTCATAGTAGGCGACGGTGGCATACTCTTCACGAAACAGCTTGTCTAAAAACGGGTCGCGAATCTGCCCGACACCGACTATCTCGGTGCCCTGTCCGGCGAGATACTTTTGATTTGTCACGTCGTATCTGCCATAGCCGGAAAGCGTCATAGACACCTGGTCGGAACGCTGGCGCGTATAACCCGGTGTAGCCATGTTGGTTAAATTCTGCCCGACTATGTCGAGTGCCTTTTGGTTGGATTGTATACCGCGCAGTGCGGTCTCTACTCCCAAAAATGTCGGTCTCATTCTAAACTTTATCCTCTCTGTTATTATGCTTTAACGTCCAACCCACCACTATAACCTTCCGGCAGTTTTGTCGCTTTTGGTGGGGGTGGAGTGGTTGCTTTTTCAATTTTGTACAGATTGTTTTTAACAATGCTCTGACTTTTCTCATTGTAGAATTTAATGCTGTCGAGCAGCTCGCTCAAACGGTCATAGATGCGCTGTAGCGTAACCCTATCCTCCCCATCGATGGAGCCGATAATGTCACGAAAAGGCATGTTTTCAAAGCCGGCGAGCAGTTGCAGTTCTATACGGCGGCGCTCCATCTGCTCGGCAAGCTTTATTGCGGACTCGTCGGCGGCTATGACGCGTTCCAAACCGGCAAGGTTGTAGGAAGAAATAACCTCAAACCTGGTCATGGACTGCTGTTCCATCTGCTCATAGAACGCAATGTAGTCGTATAAAAATTTAAAAAAATCCTGTTTTTCAGTCAAGACGACCTCCGATAATGCCGAATTAATTAAACCTTTCCGAGCAGTGCGTCGGCAAGCATCTCGGCAGGTATTTTATAGTTGCCGCCTTCAATAGCCTCACGCAGGGAGGAGAGCCTCTCGGACGACACCTCGCTCGATAGCTCTTGAGCGACGGTTGCGGAGTATTTTTCGGGGCTGAAACGACCTGCATCTATGGCTACTTTGTCCGTTTTGCCCTGCGACGAGGTGGTTTTAGCAGTGGCAGAACTGTTGACATAGCTACCTATCGCCGCGCTGTGCTTGATGTTGTTGATGTTCATGGTAGATTATTCCTTTCCAAAATAAACTATGATTTTGGGATAGTAAAAGAGTATCAAATCCGCTGATAACTTCTCTTATAGATACAATACGGCAGGTGATGGGAATTCTTTAGAGATGATTGATAGTTTTTTTATAAATTGAAAGGTGAATAGTGAAACCCTGCTTGACAGGGGGTACGGGGGGCGCGTCTGCGAACAAGTTCGCAGTCCCCGAACGGGACAAGAACCCTCTGGGCTCTTGTCCCGCTCGGGGAGTTTGAAAGCCTTCAAACACGCGCCCCCCACATCACCCGGAGCGCCAAACCCAAAAGACAAGCGATCGCGCCCCTCACATAACGACAGCTACACCTGCAATAGATAGTCAATCAGCACCATTTTGTCGTTGGGTAGTGTTTCGTTTAGCACCTTTTCGTGTAGTTTCGATAAGATCCTGCCAATCTCCTTGCCCTCGACAAATCCGAGCGATATAAGGTCGTCGCCGTTGACCGCGAGGTCGGCGATGCTCGGGCAGTTTTTGCTCGCAATTATCTCGGCGGCGGTGGTGCGCACCTCTTCAATTAAAGCTAAACGTTCGGCGATGCAAATTTCACCTGGAAAGCAGATGGCTTTCATGTCGGCGGCATTTAGCTCTAAAAGGCGATAAAATTGCTCTTCTCCGAGCTTTAACAACAACATTTTAACGGCTTTTCTGTCGGCATCGGGCGGTGTTTGATGGTGGAGTATCAGCTCGCACACCTTTTGTGTCGTCGCATTGCTGTAGTGCAGACGGCGCAGTATGGCATCGGCACTTACCGCACCGTTTTTTTGCTGGTGCGCCGTGAAAGACTGTGGCTCATCGATGCCGTGGAGTAGCAGTGCGAGGCGCACCACTACATCACGCGGTGCATGACCGAGTGCGCACACGCTGTGTTCATAGAGATGGCAAAGGTCAGACGTGGGCACGAGCTCCGGAATGAACCGCGCTAAAATCTCCCGATATTTAAGCAGGATTACGACCGCATCGTCCCCTAAAATCAACCGTGACAGCTCACCATTCAGCCGTTCGGGCGATATGTTTTGCAGCAGATCTACCTGTTTAAAAAGTGCCGATGAGGTTTTTTCCTCTATCGCAAATTTGAGTGTGGAGGCGAACCGTAGGGCACGCATTATCCGAAGTGCATCCTCACGAAAACGCTCGCTCGGTTCTCCCACCGCACGGATAAGTCCGCTTTTGATATCTTCGCTACCGTCGAAAGGGTCGACAATACCGTCTCTTTCACTGTACGCTATGGCGTTGACGGTAAAGTCCCGTCGTCTTAAATCCTCTTTTAAGTCGGCGACGAAGCACACGTTATCGGGTCGTCGATTGTCGCTGTAACTCCCCTCGGTGCGATAGGTGGTCAGCTCATATTTTTTATCGGACAGCAAAAGGGTGAGTGTGCCGTGTTTTAATCCGGTCTCTATCAACCGTATTTCGGGGAAAATTCTCTTGACCTCGTCCGGTGTCGCGTCGGTGCACAGATCGTAGTCGTTCGGCCATTTAGACATCAACGCGTCCCGAACACATCCGCCGACCATATAGCCGTCATAGCGGTGGGAATAGAGGCGGTTTAGGATAAACCTAACCTCATCCGGTACCGGCAATCGGGTCATGACACACCGGTTTTATATATAGAAACGTTTTCGTCGGCGAACACCTGCTCAAATCCTTGCATATTTGCCTTGTTGCCGTGTTGAAGGTCATAGTAGACGAGGTAGTCTATGCCATGCTCGGCGCAGACGGCGAGAATTTCCTCATAGGAACTCTCGTCGTAGAAAAGCGTCGCATTGAGCTCCGAGCGCTCGTTTGCCACCTGTTCCGACAGACCCATGTTGGAGATGGTGTAGCGGTTGCCCTCCATGAAACACTGCATACCGGAAAAGGCGGTGTAGACGTTGGAGAGAAGTCCGCCGTTGCTGTAGACCCTGTTGGTGGCGAACATGTCGTCCGGTTGTGCCATCGAGCGCAAAAACTCTCCGGCGCGCTCGTCCGCCGCCGAACTGGACTCGTACCAGTAGTCATGTTTTGGCAGTATATCGAGGTTAAACAGATATTGTCGCAGTCCCGAGCCGGCCATGTTGACGTACAAAAACACCGAGGTCACAAGGCTTATTGCCAGCATGGAATAGTTAAATAGGTTGCGTCGAGAGGGTTTTTCGAACCTAAATTCCCTTATAGCCACAATGTTTATACAAAACAGAGCGACATAGAGAAAGTAAACCTGGCTGAGCGATTCATGATGGAAGAAGAAGAACGCCACCAAACCGCCGAAACCCACGGCATAAAGAAAAAGGTCGACAAAGGACAGCGAGCGAAAGTTTTTAAGCGACTTTATAGCCGAGAGGAAGAATATTGGTACCACAAAGGGGGAAATGAGAACGCTCTGTAACAACATGAGTAAAACCGCCCATATTTTGTGCAAAAAGGAGTTATGGTCGATGATGTTTAAAACAGGACCTAATGCGCCGAGCTCCAAGGTTAGCGCATAGTGAAAGCCGGTTGAAACGTTTGTACCGGAGGAAAAATTGAGGGTGTATATCACGAAAAAGCCTACCCCCACAGCAAGGGATATAATAATTTGAGGAAGAGAGATCCTGCGCTGTATCAAGGTGGCTATCATCGCCGCGAGCACGCCGAGCGCGACTATGGCGGCGATAGGCGATTTGGTAAAGGTGAGAAGTGCAAAACTGCCGAACAACGTGAGATAAATACCGAGGTTTGCGCGGTATTTGTTAGTCGATAATTGAAACAACAGTGTCAAAAATACGGCGGTAAAAACAAAGGCGTTTGACATGCTGTTGATGTTGGTCACGCTCGCCCTTATCATGCTGTTGGTAAAGAGGCTAAGTCCGGCGGGCAGTATCGTCCAGAGGCTGGCACAGGAGAGCAGGAACATGGAGAGGGGAAAAAGCGCCGCACGTACCCGATCACCGAGGTAGAGTTTTTTGGCACACAGATAGAGCGTGATGATGAGCACCGGCAGGAAAAGGGACTGGGAATAGAATGCGATGAGGTTATAACTGCTTATGCCGGTCATGGTGGAAAATGCGCTGAGCAGTAGCTCGGTGAAGTAGTGGTACTGCAACCGCACGTCATAAAAGCGAATGTCCTCGGGGGGGAAGCCGAGCTTAAAACTCTCGGCATTACCGACGTTCCACAGAAAATCTTGGTTAAGTAGGATGTCACCGACGGCGGTGGGGCGCGCATATTTTGCAACACCGGCGAAAGCATAGACGAAAATCAACGCTGTGCTTATAAATATTAGGAGCACAGCAGTGCCGCTCGGTTTTTTCAGACGTTTTGACAGATCGTCTCTTTTATTAAGGAGGAAAAAAAGCCCGAGTGCGAACAGTACAAGCAACGCTGTCCACATCAGTGGGAGCAGTGACAGGCGGATTGTCACGCAGTAGAGCGCGACCATCACCCCGCCACCGAGCGTAAAGCAGAGCGGCAGGGTAAAGCCGTCGAGATATTTTTGGATGTTGAGTATTCTGTAGACGGCGTAGCCCGGCAGTAGCAACAAGGCCACCGAGGCGAACCAAAACAGTAACAGCTCAAAAACACTGCCGCCCGATAGTTCAATCCCGACCACATAGACGAGCATAAAGACGACACAGGCGGCAAGCTTTGTTTTATTAAATCTATTAAAAAGAATTTGGGACATCAAAATACTCCGAATTATTGCGGGTTGAATGCTTCCTCAAGGGTGGCGGTAAGCTCGTCCATCGTCTCCTCATCCCATTCCTCAAAGGAGAGGTAGTCGTTATAGAGTGTTCCCTCCACTGCCAACAGCGTTTTCGGGTTGGTGTAGAGCAACATATCGGCGGCAACGTTGCTGTTATCAATATAGTCGAAAAGCTGAACCGACAACGGATTTTCTGCTATGGGGCGGTTAAACTCCAACAGCCCGAGCGTGTCGGTGATATAGGCACGACCCGTCTCAGAATAATAAAACCAGACGAGAAAGTCCATCGCCGCCTCATTTTGCTCGTCCGGTGCATTTTCCGGTAGTGCGAACACAAAGGGGGTGGTAACCGTCATTGCGGCGTTGAGGGTGTATGCCTCGGTATCGTCGCTCGACACAAACGGTCGCAGAGGGAACACCACCGTCTCGGAGAGTGCCTCCTGCGACAGGTGCGTGAAGGCCTCGGACAGCGACGAGCGCAGGAACAACACCTTGTCCTGCTCATAGAGTGCGACGGAGGTGGCATAGTTCAGATCGGCATAGTCCTCGGTCGGGTTTTCCGTGCGTTGCAGCCTGCCGTCGGGGGTAGCACTTTTTTCTAACTCGTTAAGGATAAATTCGGGGTAATCCTCGAAGATTCCGGGCGCGTCCTCCTCGTCGGAGGGGGTGGCGTTTAATATTACAGAAAGAGGGGAGAGCAGGACGGAGGAGTCGGCGAGGTTAAGAGCGTAGGGTGCAACAAGGTTTTCGATACTTTCCGGCATCTCGTCCGGCAGGGTGTACTCACCGGAGGATAGGCGCAGGATCTCCCCCTCCTCGTTTTCGCCGGTAATAAGATCGTCCAAAAGTGAGACCGCCTCACGCCACTGAGCGGCGGAAGCGCGTCTTATGTCGTCCGCTAACTTGGTGACATCCTCCACCAAAAGCAATTCCGCGAGCAGGGTCGTGTTGCATAGATAGCCGTAGCCGTCAATCCCGACCGGCAGAAATGCAACATCGTCACCACTCTCGAGATAGTCCGGCACGTGGGTGGCAAAAGATGCGAGCAGTGCGGACTCAAGCTCTCGTATCTGCATGATACCACCCCGATCGGAGAGGGTATTGACGTTGTAGATGTTGTCGCTGATGACAAGTCCACTGCCGCCCGTCGTCAACGTCGAGATAAATCCCTCGACATCACTGCCGTAGGGTATCTCGGTGATTGATACCTCCACCCCCTCCAGCGCGGAATAGAGGTTGAGCAGAGGAGTTACGTCGGTGAGCACCTCGGCACTCACCGCTATGTTGAGCGTATCAGAGGGGGGTGTTTGTTCCTCGGTCGGTGCAAAAATCGGTCGTGTTATCTCCGACACAGAGTCCGAGACACAACCGAACAACATGGATGCGGCACAGAGCAAAGACAGTATTTTTATACATAAAGTATATTTTTTGAAAAATTTCATCCTCGTATAAACTTTCTTCCTGATTTTAGATATATATATTTATTTTACCATCTTTTTATCTGTTTGCATAGACAAAAAAAATAATATGTGATAAAATTTAAGAATAAATTAACCGTCATCTGCATATATATGTAAAAGTATAAAAAGAAAGGGCGGTAATTTTAGGTGAGACTTATATCTATGCGAAGATTAATAATGGCGGACAATAAGGAGCTTTTAGAGCTGATTGAACGCACAAAAAACCACTGTGGAGGCATGAGTGAGGGAGATGTCCTTCAGTTTTTAACGCACGGCAGGGTCGAGGGGGCATTTTTAAACGGTGAGCTTGGAGCGGTGGCATTTTGTGCCGACAAACCGGGTTTTTGCACCGACAGCCTGTTTCGTGACATAGTTAAAACCTCGTCGATACGCTACATCAGGGCGTTTTATGACGAGTGTCTGCTCAAACTCTTGTGTTCCCCCCAAGGTGAGAAATATACCGTGATACACTACCGTCACATAGCCGATATCGCACCCTTTATCGGTGATGGATATGAGCTGCTCGCCCTGCGAGGGGGTATCGCAAACAAGCCGTATCTTTTGTTACAGCGTGGCGATTACGGCGCCATGAATAGAGACATGCTCAACGGGACGTGCGGCAGTTTGCTCTACGGCATAACCGAGAGCAAGGAGCTAAGCCGTCGTCTGGACGAGGGGTATCGAGGAATCGGTGTCGAGGTGGACGGATTTGTCTTGGCAAAAAGCGCATCGGTGTAAACCTTTGTCATTCCTCAACTACAAGAATATCATTCGGCGTACAGTTTAATATCTGGCACATTGCCTCAAGATTATCGTATCGAATAGATTTAGTCTCATTGTTTACCATTCTACAATAATTTTGATAGCTCATTCCAAGCTGTTTGTATAACCAGTATTTGGTCTTACCTTTTTGTTCTAAAATTTCTAAAACACGTAGTTTCATTTCTACCCTACCTCAAAATTATGTACAATAATAGATTAATACATAATTCATCTTTACATATAGACTATTACATTATATAATGTATACATTAACATGTGATAGGTGAGGTAAAATGATGAACTGTGAAAATGCTTTATGCATCTATAACGAGGATATGATATGTTCTCTTGATGAGATATACTTAAACAGTTGTGGAATGTGTACCGATTGTATAATACCTAATATCCCGCAAGAGATACTTCAATCTTGTAAAAAAATTGCAATAAAAAGATTAAAAGAAATTTAAAGAAAAGGAATGAAAATGAAAATTGTTATTCTGGATGCCCGTGCACTACGGGAAAACGACATGGACTTTAGTGCATTGCGAGCGGTGTCGGACGACATTACCGTCTATCCCCACACCACAAACGAGCTACTTGTTGAGCGAATTCTTGACGCCGAGGCGATTATCATCAACAAGGGGCTTATAAATGAAAAGGTTTTAACTGCCTGCCCGAGCTTGCGATACATAGGCATAACCGCCACCGGATACGACAACATTGACATCGCCGCCTGTAAAAATCACGGTGTGACGGTGACCAACGTACCGGGCTACAGCACCGAGAGCGTGGCGCAACAGCTGTTTGCCCTCCTATTGGAATACTATGTCGACACGATGAGCTACTCTCGTGTGGTTCGAGACGGCGACTGGTTGGGTCGCATGAGCGATGTTTCAAGGTTGCGCCGTATGGGCGATTTATCCGGAAAAACGCTCGGTATCTTAGGTTTTGGAAGTATCGGCAGTGCCGTCGCGAGGATTGCCACCGCCTTTAATATGCGTGTGCTCTGTTATACTCCCTCCAAAAAAGACTGTGAGTCGGTCGAGTTTTGCACCTTTGAGCGACTGCTCGACGAGAGCGATATTCTGTCACTACACTGTCTGCTCTCGCCCGACACCAAGGGGATTATCAACGAAAAGAGTATCGAGAAGATGAAAGACGGCGCGGTGCTCTGCAACGTCTCGCGCGGTGCACTTGTGGACGAACAGGCTGTTATAAAGGCTCTCGATAGCGGCAAACTCAGTTTTTATCTTGCCGATGTGCTGACCGGCGAGCCGGACACCGCCGACAACCCTCTGATAAAACACGACAAAACTATAATCACACCCCACGTGGCATGGGCGAGCGAGAACTCCCTCTCTCGCCTTGCCGGTGAGGTGTGTGAAAACTTGATAGCCTATACAAACAAACGCCCGAGGAATGTGGTGGGGGGTTATCGAGACTAAAACCGTTTAAAAATAACAACCACACCCTACCGATCAAAAAAATAAAAAAATTTTCATTTAAACTATAAAGTTTTAAAACAATCTGTCGATATAATTTTTAAGAGTAGAAATAACTATTTTTTACGCTTGTAGTTCTTTGTCTATACAACACAACATCTTGATAGAACTAAAGACTATAATAACGAAAAAGGATTTTCGTTTAGCTGTAGTTCAGCTTATCGCAGAAAGGATTGGTACATTATGTCAAGTATTTCATCATTATCGGCAGGCTCAAACGGTTTTTCCGGACTGGTGTCCGGCATGGACACCACGTCGCTGGTTGAACAGATGCTGGAAGGCACCCAGTATAAGATAGACAGTCAGAACGAGGAGCTCTCCACCCTCGCTCTTAAACAGAGCATGTATCGTGACGTCTCGTCTCAGCTGCTTAGCTTTCAAAGCAAGTTTTTCGACTTTGCAAACCCGACCACAAACCTTTTGTCCTCCACCTTTTACAACCAAAACAATGTGGACATAAGTGACACCGTGTCTAACTTTTTATCGGTTGAGCCAACCACATCATACACCGGTGAACAGCTGTCGATGGACTATATTCGCCAGCTTGCCACCGCTACCACCGTCACCTCGGCGGACACTCTTACCGATGCCAGCATCACCGGCACGGTGGATCTTTCCGCGCTTACCGACGCAACCATTAAGATAGGTGTCGTCGGCGGCGGATCTGCGAACATTACTCTCTCCGGCAACACCGAAGAGGAGGTTCGCGCCAGTCTTGAGTCCCAACTGTCCTCCGCCGGAATTGAGCTGAAAGAGGATGAGGACGGCGCACTGTCATTGGTGGCGACGGGCGGCGGCGAGGTCGAGGTATTAGAGGCGTCTGCGCTTGCGTCCAAGATGACCGGACTTTCGGTAGGCGAAAAGGGCGAGGAGCTGGACGTCAAGACCGACACTGCGCCGGACGAGATTACATTAAAGGTTAATCTGGACGGTATTACCAAGAGCATAAATGTCAGCACCTCTATATCATCTACCGAAGAACTGGTCAATAGCCTGAACGAGAGTATCACAGGCGCATTCGGCAACGGTGTTCGGGTTAGCGCGGTAGGTGACGAGATTAAGTTTGAGACGGTGCTCTCCAACGGTCAGCCGGACAAAAACCGTCAGCTCACCCTGTCCTCTGACGATAAAATTGCCACCGAACTGCTCGGTGTATCCAACAACGCTTCCAGTAAGGTTTCAACCTCCACAAAGTTGTCCGACATCAACTTCGCAAACCCGCCGACCACCGATGAGCACGGTCTGTTTGAGTTTAACATCAACGGCGTGGACTTTACATTTAATGAGGATGCTACCCTTAAATACATCATGGACGAGGTCAACAAGAGCTCTGCCGGCGTGACTATGTCCTACTCCAGCCTGTCCGACAAGATAACAATCGAGCGCAACGACACCGGTGAAGGTCTTGATATCGAGATGAGCGACACGAGCGGCAACCTGCTTTCCAGCCTCTTTGGTACCGGAAGTGAGACAAGTGCTACCATCGCGTCCATGCCCGGCAGAGATGAGCTGTTAGCACCCGAGGGGGAGGATCTCAACATTACCCTTTCCTTTGCGGACGACTATCCACCCGTAGCGATAAACATCGCCGGCAAGACCATGTCTCAGGTCGCCGAAGAGATGGAGGAGTTAATCCGTGACAATCAAGCACCGCCCGAGGCGAACGTTAACTATGACGCCGACACCGGTCGATTGACCATTACCGGAGTTTCCTCCTCGCCGGTGCTCATCACCGGTAGTACCCCCGAGGACACCGCAAAGCTTGCCGAGGCGCTTGGAGTGAGTGAGATTTCTTTCGGTAGCTCCACAGCGACTATGGGCAACAAGGTGGACGGTCAAAATGCAATCCTTTCCATTAACGGTACCGAGACGGAGCGTAACTCCAACACCTTTGACATAGCCGGACTGAACGTCGAGCTGAAAGAGACCACCTGGGACGGTGGCGTCAACAACGAGCCGGAACCTATCGATATTAAGGTTGATCAGGATATCGACGCGATAATCGATGGTGTGATGCAGTTTGTGGATGAGTACAACAAGATTATTGAGGAGCTAAACTCTCTTGTTGATGCGCCGGATACCTATAAAGACTATCCGCCACTAACGCAGGAACAGAAGAATGAGATGACCGACAACGAGATAGCCCTTTGGGAGGAGCGCTCTAAGGAAGGTCTGCTTCGCAACGACGACATTATTAGCGGCGTGTTACAGGATATGAGGACCGCCCTATATGACAAACCGGACGATGCACAGTATGCGCTGTACGAGTTTGGTATCTCCACCAGTGAAAATTGGCGCGAGGGTGGAAAGTTGGTAGTCGACGAGACTATGTTGCGCGAGATGATACAGAAAAATCCGGAGGATCTGCAGGCGCTGTTCACCGGCGAGGATGGCGGTATTGCCACAGCATTTGACGAGATCATCGATGCGGCGGCGAAACAGAGTTCTGCCTCACCCGGCTCGCTGGTTGCGACCGCCGGCTTTGAGGGCATGACAGCCAATCAATATACCATCGGCCGTGAGATGGAGAGTATATCCGACAGAATTGAGCAGCTGGAGCGCACCTACGAGATGGAGCACGAACGCTACTGGAGCGAGTTTAACGCGATGGAGCAGATGATAGCCGACATGAACTCTCAGAGTTCCTGGCTTGCAAGTCAATTCTAATCGCATTATAAACTAAAACGAAAGGAATGGTATGATATCCAAAAATCCTTATAGTAGCTACAGCAATCAGGCGATTCTCACCATGACACCGGGCGAACTGCTCATAAAACTGTTCGACGAGGCGATAAAGCGCATGAACCTCGCTATGATGTACATCGATGAGGGTAATACGGTATCGGCGCACAACGCCCTTATCCGCTCTCAACTTATCGTTAAGCATCTTAGCGACACACTTCAAAAGGGTTATGCCTTTTCCGGCGACCTTGCAAAGCTCTATGATTTTATCTTGAGCAAGTTGCAGGAGGCGAACATGAAAAAGGACAAGGCGATTATCGCTGAAATTCTCCCCCTTGTCAACGAACTGCGTGAGACCTTTGCGGAGTGTGACCGCCTGACCCGAAAGGAACAGTTCGGAGCGAAATAGATCAAAGCCAAAACCACCCGTAACTTTCGGGTGGTTTTCAAGTCAAAGGACTATACAAATGAGGTAAAAAATGTACTGCACAAACTGCTCAAAGGAACTGCTTAACGGCGCAAACTTCTGTACGGCATGCGGCGCGACCGTTGCGACCGGTGCAGATTTGCAACAAGTTCAAACACCTATGCCCATGCCGTCAAGCGGTTATTATAGCGCTCAGGACGGCTTCAATTTAATAATCAAGACCTTTAAAGACAACCTTTTTCTCGCCTGCCTTATCTGCTTTACGCTCGCCGCGATATCCACCGTTTTAAGTGAAATTATGTTCAGTGGAATGCCGTTTAGCGTGGAAAATTTCATGGGGATTGTCGTCGGCTCTGTCTTTTTGTCTATACCGGGCGTCCTTGCTCTTCTCGGAGGGTGGATACTCTACTATTCCGCAGGGGCGGGCAGGGTGTCCGGCACACCTTTTAATCTGATGATGGTGGCGGTTTTTGTGATATGGGTTTATTCTGTGGTGGTGATAATATTTTCTTTTTGGGGTATAGGCGGTCTGAGCAGTTTCGGCGGCTTTGGATTGTTGCTCGGGATTTTACTGGTGCCGCTCTTGATCCTTTTGATCATTGCCACCTTGGTGGTGATAATCTATAGCATAATTGGCTTTAATACACTTCATAGCCTAAGACACACGGCAAAAACCGGCGAGATAAAGATTAAAAGCATATCACTTTTTGCGGTCTTGACCATTATCGGCGGTATCCTCATCGGTCTATCCTCCTTTTCCGTGATCCCGACCGTTTTATTTAACACCCTCATCGACACGTCCTCGCCGATGCTATTGATGAGCATTTTCCTATCTCAGGCGTTAAACTGTGTCGGCATGATATTGCTCGGGAGAGTTTTATTGCGGTACAAAGACAATATACGCAGGATTAATGTTGTTTAAAACACTTGATATTTTTCTCATACTATAGTAAAATCATACTATAGCAATGGATATAGAGGGGCATTATCGAGCGTCGTCTAAAAAAACCTGTCAAGAGATTGACCGCACTGCGAATTGTGGCGGTCAGCTTTGTTGCGAATATTTTAATTGGCACACTTCTTTTGATGTTGCCCTTTTCAAATCGCTCCGGTGTGCCACTCCCTGTGCTGGACGCACTGTTTACCGCTACATCGGCGGGGTGTGTCACCGGGCTTGCGGTGGTGGACACATTCACACAGTTTACTTTTTTCGGTCAACTGGTCATACTTTTGCTTATTCAGATAGGTGGACTTGGCTTTATCGCCGTATCCACCCTTCTCATGCTGATACTCGGCAGTAGGATAGGCCTGCGTGACCGGTTGCTTATAGTGGAGACTTTCAGCACCCTTAAGGTCGGCGGTGTGGTGCGGCTGATGCGCCGTGTCATCCGCTATACCATCATCATCGAGCTTGTCGGTGCGGCGGTGCTCGCCACCGTCTTTATACCGCAGTTTGGGGCGGTTCAGGGAATCTGGTTTTCCCTCTTTCACAGCATATCCGCCTTTTGTAACGCCGGCTTTGATCTGATGGGGGGCGGCTCGCTGTCTGCCTACGCCACAAACCCCATCGTCAACATAACCATCATGCTGTTAATTGTGCTCGGCGGTCTCGGTTTCATCGTGTGGGAGGACGTTTTGGACAAGCGTTTTCACTTTCGCCGTTTTTGCCTACAGAGCAAGATTGTGCTGTGCGCTACCGCCGTCTTGATCTTCGGCGGTGCGCTTTTATTCTTTATCACGGAACAAAACCACGCCTTTGTCGGCATGACACAGCCGGAGAGTATTATCGCCTCGCTTTTTCAGTCGGTGACGACACGCACCGCCGGCTTTAATACCGTCGATCTGAACAGCTTCAGCACACCCGGCTCGGTGCTCTCCATGTTGTTTATGTTTATCGGCGCGGCACCCGGCTCTACCGGCGGAGGCATTAAGATAACGACGGTGGTGGTCATATTCTTTGCCCTCCTCTCGTTCATTAAAAACCGCGAGGGGGTCAACCTATTCTCTCGTCGTGTACCTGCCGACACGGTGGAGCGAGCATTTAACGCCGCTACCATATATGCGATAATCATCTTTTTGTCGACCATGATAATCTCGGCGCAGGGCATATCGTTTGAGTTGGTTTTATATGAGGTGGTGTCGGCGATAGGCACGGTTGGACTGTCACGCGGTGCAACCGCCGAGTATAACAATCTCTCAAAATTTGTCACCATACTGCTGATGTTTATCGGCAGGGTTGGCAGTGTCTCGGTCGCCATTGCGGTGACCGCCCGACCGAAACGCCTCAACCTTCGCAACGTCGAGGAGCGGATAATTACAAGTTAACGGTATACTCAATTGACTATATAGCTATACAATGAAAGGACAGCTTATGAAATCGATGTTGGTCGTGGGACTGGGTCAGTTTGGGCGCAACCTTGCCTTAAAACTTGTCGAGGTCGGCAACGAGGTGTTGGTCATCGACACCGACGAGGAACGTGTCTCGGAGCTTGCTCCCTATGTGACCGGCGCACAGATAGGCGACTGTCAGGAGGAGAGTGTCCTGCGCAGTCTTGGGGTAGGCAATTTTGATGTGTGCTTTGTCTGTGTGTCGGGTGATTTTCAGGCATCGCTGGAGATAACCTCCACACTAAAAGAGTTGAACGCCCGATACATAGTTTCCAAAGCGGACCGAGATCGCCAATCTAACATTTTATCCAAGATAGGCGCGGATGTTGTCATACACCCCGACATGGACATGGCGGAGCGCGTCGCCGTAAAGTACAGCGCAAAAAATGTGTTGGAATACAGCGAATTTTCCGATGACTATGCAATTACCGAGGTAATAGTCCCACGCGACTGGGTCGGCAGCACGTTGCAACAGCTAAATATTCGCCATAACTACAAGGTGAGCGTCATCGCCTACAAGTTCGGCAGTGAGGGGAATAAAAACTTCACGCCGGTTTTAAGTGCGGAGCACTGTTTTGTCGAGGGGGAACAACTTCTTATGGCAGGCGACGCGGAGGATATTTTAAGGATGACGGACGATGAGCCGAGGGTGTATGGGTAAGGGTTTTTAGACTAAGGACTAATGACTAATGGTGAATGGCTAATTGTGCACTGCGGTCGCCCCTACGGTTGCAATTATGTTGTAGAGCAAGGGGTTTGCTCTTGCCGACATAGTGAATAGTTGTGGCAACCCATATCCGCTGATTGTGGGTGTGGTGCCCCGAATGATGTGGGGGGCGCGTGTTTGAAAGCCTTCAAACTCACCGAAAGGGATAAGAGCCCCCCGACTCACCTAAAAAACAAGGCATCCCTCCCGGGCTCTTATCCCTTTCGGTGACTGCGAACAGATTCGCAGACGCGCCCCCCTTGCCTACAGTCAGGCACCAATCCGACCGGTGTGCACGGGTGAAAGGTCGGGGTCGGGACATTCGAAAAAAATATACTATCAAGGAGCAAAATGAACATCAACAACCTCTGCATGGGATGCATGAAAGAAAAACCTACTCTTGACGGCGTTTGCCCTTTTTGTGGGTTTGATGAAACGCGTCAGGAGGTTGCACTTCACCACCTACCACCGAGGACAATTCTTGCCGCAAAACTGCTAATCGGTCGGGTGCTGGGGGAGGGCGGTTTTGGCATTACCTACATCGGTTACGACCTCAATCTCAGTCTTCCGGTTGCGATAAAGGAGTTTTATCCCTCCGGTTTTGCCTCGCGTGAGAGCAGTGTCTCGGTCACCGTCTCCGCCTTTCAGGGCAAGATGGGGGACGTGTTCAACGACGGTAAATCCAAGTTTGTGGAGGAGGCGCGCCGCCTCGCACGCTTTCGCAACCTGCCCGGCATTGTGGCGGTGAACGACTTTATTATGGAGAACGGCACCGCATACATTGTGATGGAATACATCGAGGGGATAACGCTCAAGGCGCACCTCGCGCGTATCGGCGGTAGGATGCACACCGATGAGGTGCTCAGCCTTATGCGACCGGTTATGGAGTCACTTTCCAAGATGCACGAGGCGGATCTGATACACCGCGATATTAGCCCCGACAATATCATGATATCGACCATGGGGGAGATACGACTTATCGACTTTGGCGCGGCGAGGAGCTTTGCCGGCGATGTCAATAAATCGCTTTCTATACTTTTAAAACCGGGCTATGCGCCGATAGAGCAGTACAGCTCCAAAGGAACGCAAGGTCCTTTCACCGACGTCTATGCAATATGCGCTACGATATATAAGGCGATTACCGGCGAGACCCCGACCGAATCGAGCGATCGCGTGTCGGAGGATATAGTCACACCGCCGTCCGGCCTCGGCGCGGATATAGACTCCCGCCGTGAACAGGTGTTGCTCAAAGGCATGGAACTGCTCGCGAAAAATCGTTATCAGACCATCGGCGAGTTGATGGGGGAGCTGTATTCGGAGGCCATGCCGACAGTTGCACCGCAAAATGTCTATCGCCCGAGCGTGCCGGTTGAAGAGCCGAAGGCGATATCGCAGTCCGAGCCACCGTCGGAGCCGAGGTCGATATCACAGCTACAACCTACCCCACAACCTGCGCCACAGCCGACACCGCAACGGAGCGCGCCGCCCCAACCGACCGCCGCGCCGAAAAACAAACTCAATCCAATCCTGCCACTTATCGCGGTAGGGGTAGTGTTTTTGGTGGTGATCGTCTATCTTGTTATGCCGAATAACCTCACACCGCCAGAGGAGCTATTTTCCAATAATAATTTCACATCGCAAGAGGAAGGCTTTGAAGCCGACGAGCAACCGACCGACGATT
>CAYJMO010000013.1:0-29232 GCA_964371365.1 uncultured Oscillospiraceae bacterium | reverse complement strand
TGCCGTACCGCTGATTATTTTGACCATTCCTCTTGCCATTTTACCTCGTTATTAAAATTTGTGAAAGATTTTACTCCTCGTCCGTGTCCACATCATCCTCTAAAATCTCGTCTGCCTCGTCAACCTCCTCAATCTCCTCAACGGCATTGACGTCCTCGATGTCCTCCGGCAGTACCTCGTCCGGTACAGCAAGGTTTTCACTGTCCTCACTGCGCTCGGTGCGAACAACAGTGACCACCTTGTCACCCTCGCCGAGGCGCATAACTCGAACACCTCCGCCGTATCTGCTCTGGCAGGTAATGTCGGCGACGTGCATCCTTATGATAATACCGCTCTCGCTAATCATGATGACGTCGTCCTCCTCGCCGACCGACATTATGCCGGCAACGAGGTCACGGTTGTAGTTCTTAATTCCCTTGCCGCCGCGTCGGGTGAGGCGATAGCTGTCGAAGTTACTGCGGCGTCCCTTGCCACCCTCGGTGACGGTCAACAGGGTCTCCCCCTCTTTTATTGCGGTCACGCCGACCACGCTGTCACCCTCGCCGAGACGCAGGGCGCGCACGCCCCTTGCGATACGACCGACACTGCGCGCGTCGCTCTCCACAAATCTCACCGCCATGCCGTTGTGGGTGCAGACCAACAGTTGATCCTCACCGCTCGTTATGTTAGCAAAGGCGAGGCGATCCCCCTCGTCCAGTGTGATGGCACGCAGACCGTTCTTGCGAATGTTGCTGTAGTGCGCCATCGGGGTGCGCTTAATAATTCCTTTCGCCGTCACCATGGTCATGAAACCCTCGCCCTGTGAGTCACGGCTGACCGGCAACATCTCCGAGATCTTCTCGTCACCCTCCAGCGGCAGTATGTTGACAATGTTTGTACCGCGAGCATTTCTCGAACTCTCCGGCACCTGATATCCCTTTATGCGATGGACGACACCACGGTCGGTGATAAATAAAATATAGTCGTGCGAGCCTGCGATAAACATCTCCTGCACGAAATCCTCGTCCCGACGAGTCATGCCGGAGACGCCGCGTCCACCGCGTTTTTGGTGCTCAAAGATGTCGATTGCCTGACGTTTGATGTAGCCGAAATGGGTGTAGGTGAAAAGTCCGTCCTCCACCGGTATCAGATCTTCGATATCCAGCTCGCCGGAAATTGCTGCAATCTCGGTGCGGCGCGCGTCCTTATAGTGACGGCGAATCTCCCCGAGCTCCTCTTTAATAATGTTAACCACACGGTGGTCGTTGGCAAGGATATCCTCATAATCCTCGATTTTCAACTTTATTTCATTAAGTTCCGACTCAATCTTCTCCCGCTCGAGACCGGCAAGCTGACCAATCTGCATTGCGACTATTGCGCTCGCCTGAATGTCGTCGATGCCGAACCGCTCCGACAGGCGCTCCTTTATCTCGTTGCGTGTCTTGCTGGTGCGACTTATCTTGATGACCTCGTCGATATTGTCCTGCGCTATTTTCAGACCCTCTAAGATATGTGCGCGCTCCTTTGCCTTGCGCAGTTCGTAGGTGGTGCGACGCACTATTATATCACGTTGGAAATTAAGATACTCGCGAAGCATGTCGTGCAGATTCATAACCTTGGGCACACCGTCCGACAAAGCGAGCATTATAACACCGACCGTGTCCTGCAACTGGGTAAAGCGGTAGAGTTGATTTAACACAAGTTGCGGATTGACGTCGCGTTTAAGCTCGATGACAACGCGCATACCCTCACGGCTGGACTCGTCCCAGAGGTCGGCGATGCCGTCAATCCTCTTGTCCTTGACAAGGTCGGCGATGGCAATCTGTAACTTCGCCTTGTTGACCATGTAGGGAATTTCGGTGATGATTATATTAGATTTGCCGTTTTTAAGCTCTTCAATGACCGTCCTGCCGCGCAGGATTATCTTGCCGCGACCGGTGGCGTATGCCGAGCGGATACCGCTGCGACCCATTATCATGCCGCCGGTGGGGAAGTCGGGACCCTGTATGTACTCCATCAGCTCCGCGAGTTCGGCATCGTCATTCTCTAATAAAAACAGTGCACCATCAATGACCTCACCCATGTTGTGGGGTGGAATGTTGGTCGCCATGCCGACAGCGATACCGGTGGAACCGTTGGCGAGCAGGTTAGGTGTCCTCGCCGGCAAAACGGTCGGCTCCTTGGTGGTGTCGTTATAGTTGAGGGTGTAGTCCACCGTCTCTTTCTCTAAATCCTGTAGCAGATGGTCCGCCGCGCGCGACATCCTCGCCTCGGTATAACGATAGGCGGCAGGGGGGTCACCGTCGATGGAACCGAAGTTACCCTGACCCTCGATAAGAGGATAGCGGAGTGAGAAGTCCTGTGCCATACGAACGAGGGCATCATAGACCGAGCTGTCACCGTGGGGATGATACGACCCAAGCACCGCACCGACCGTTTCCGCCGCTTTGCGGAAAGGTTTGGAATGCTCGAGACCTTTCTCCCACATGGTGTAGAGGATACGGCGATGCACCGGTTTAAGACCGTCCCGCACATCCGGCAGGGCACGGCTGACAATGACCGACATGGAATAGTCGATAAAGGATTTTTCCATCTCCTTTTCAATGTCACGGACTATAATCTTTGTTCTGTTATCTTCCATTATTATGATGTTCCCTTTTTTTAGTTTATTTTAAGGATGTGTTGCGTGTGTGTCATATTTATTACAGTTAAATGTCGAGGTTGGTGACATACCGTGCGTTTCGCTCGATAAATTCTTTTCTCGGCTCCACCTTGTCACCCATTAAAATGGTGAATGTTTCGTCTGCGCTCTCGGCATCGTCTAAGTTAATCTGTATTATCATGCGGTTTTCCGGATTCATGGTGGTCTCCCACAGCTGTTCCGGATTCATCTCGCCGAGACCTTTGTAACGGTCGATACGTGGGTTGTTCATCTCGCTCGTTATCTCGTCCCGTTCCGCGTCGTTAAAGGCATAGCGCACGTCCTTGCCTTTGGATATTTTATAGAGAGGCGGCATGGCGATGTATATATGCCCTGCCTCGATGAGTGGGCGCATAAAGCGAAAGAAGAATGTCAAGAGAAGTGTGCGGATATGACTGCCGTCCACGTCGGCGTCCGCCATGATAAAGACCTTGTTGTAGCGCAGTTTCGTGACATCCAACTCGTCCCCGATGCCACATCCGAGGGCGGTGACCACCGGCATGAGCTTCTCGTTGCCATAGACCTTGTCAAGGCGAGCCTTTTCCACGTTGAGCATCTTGCCCCAGAGCGGTAGAATTGCCTGATAAAGGCTATCTCGTCCCTCTTTTGCACTGCCGCCCGCCGAGTCACCCTCTACGATATACAGCTCCGTGCGGCCGGCATCCTTTTCACGACAGTCGGCGAGCTTGCCCGGCATACGTTGATTTTCGAGGGCACTTTTACGGCGCACCAGCTCACGCGCTTTTTTTGCCGCCTCACGTGCACGCGCCGCCGAGAGAGCCTTTTCATAAATTGCCTTGGCGACACCCGGATTTTCCTCAAAAAACTCACTTAGCTTTTCAAAGACAAGGTTTTCCACAAGACCTCTTATCTCGGTGTTGCCGAGCTTTGCTTTGGTCTGCCCCTCAAACTGTGCCTCCTGCAACTTGACGCTGATTATGGCGGTGATACCCTCACGCACATCGTTGCCCTGTAGATTTTCCTCTTTTTCCTTGATAAAACCTTTTTTACGTCCAAAGTCGTTAAAAACACGGGTTATAGCGTTTTTAAAACCCTGTTCATGTGTGCCGCCGTCCGGTGTTGTGATGTTGTTGGCAAAGGAGATTATATGCTCGTTATAGCTGTCGCTGTACTGCAGGGCAATTTCGGCGGTGGAGCCGTTTGCCTCGGCGGTCAGATGTATGACCTGTGGGTGCAGTACCGTGAGCTGTCGGCGGTTGTGAATATACTCCACAAAACTGCGCAGACCTCCCTCATAACACAGATTTTTTGATATTATCTCACCGCCGTCGACACAGCGCTCGTCCGAAATGGTTATATCAAGACCGGCATTCAAAAACGCCTGTTCCCTCATTCTTTTGAGGAGAATATCAAACTCATAGACCACCGTCTCAAACATCTCATTGTCTGCCTTAAAGCGCACGCATGTGCCGGTGCTCCTGCCGTTTGCATCCTCTTTTCTCTCCAACGGTGCGGACTCTTTGCCTCTCACAAAATGTTGATAGTATACACCCTCGCCGTTGCATACGGTGACCTCCAGCCATTCCGAAAGTGCGTTAACGACGCTTGCGCCGACGCCGTGCAGACCACCGGCGACCTTGTATCCACTGTCCTCACCGCCGAACTTACCGCCGGCGTGTAGGACGGTGAAAACGACCGTCACCGCCGATATGCCGAGTTTTGGTTGAATACCGACCGGTATTCCGCGACCGTCGTCCTTGACCTCGATGATATTATCCGGCAAAATCCTCACCGTGATATGCTTACAGTGTCCGGCGAGTGCCTCGTCTATCGAGTTATCAACAATCTCATAGACAAGGTGGTGAAGTCCGCGCGGACCGGTACTGCCGATATACATTCCGGGGCGTTTTCTAACCGCCTCGAGTCCCTCCAATACCTGTATTGTAGAGCTATTATAATCCTGTTGCTGCGACATCTACTACCCTTTCTTTTTGAACTATGGTGGATGTGTTGTACTGTGAGAGCACAACGCTTTTATCTCTCTTTATTATAAACGATTTCGGCAATTCCGAGCCGTCGTAGATAATCTTACCCTTTTTTTCAAGGTTGTTAAGATACTCTTTACCCCTTTTTGAAACTGTGCAGTGGTCGAGGTCGAACACGCCGATAATGTCCTCACTGCCAATATATCTATCCTTTGCAAGACCGAGATAATGCTTATTTTTTTTCATCTAAACTACCGTCTTTCATAAAAAAAATCTTAGCCTTTGTATCAAAGAAAACCCTCTCGTCACATGCGGTGAAAAATGTCTGACAACCTCCCACACCACCGAGTAAATATGCCTGTCTTTTTGGATCGAGTTCACTCAAAACATCGTCGAACAGTAACACCGGATGGGTGCCGGTTTTTTGCTCATAATATTTAGCTTCCGCCTGTTTGAGTGATAGGACAATGCTACGCTGTTGACCTTGACTTGCAAAATTTTGTGCACTTTGAGAGGAAAGTTTGATATTTATGTCGTCCCGATGTGCGCCAATGCCGGTGTAACCCGATTTAAGGTCGCTTTCCCTCGAATTCTTAAGAAGATCTATATAGTCATCACCCTTTAAAGACCTGCTGTCATATCGAAGCGACAATGCCTCCGACGAGTTACTTATACCGTCATAAAATGCAATAGCCAGCGGTTTTATCCCCTCGATATATTCCTCTCTTCTTTTAACAACCTTTTCACAACATGTTGAAAGTTGAAGATCGATAACCTCAAGTAGATTATATTCCGCCGTGCCGAATCCTTTCGTTTTATATAGTTTTAACAGGTTATTTCGTTGGTGCAGTACCCTGTTATACCGATGTAGCTCCTCAATATAGGATGGGTAAATATTACAGATTGCGTTGTCTAAAAAATAGCGCCTTCCCTCTTTGCCACCCTTGACGAGACCTAAATGATCGGGGGAGAATACCACGGCGCAAAAGTTGCCGGCAAGCCCCGATGCTCGCCCCTCGTCACCTGAGTTTATACATCCTCTCCTTGTGACCTTTTCACCCTTTTCCATCGTTATGGTGAGAGAGAATTTGCGTTCTTTTTTTGTTATTTCGGCTTTTATCTTACTTTTTTCTTTGTCAAATCCTATGAGGTTTTTGTCCTGTGTCTTTCTAAAACTTTTTGCACCGCTGAGCATGTATATTGCTTCGATAAGATTGGTCTTGCCCATCGCATTTTGACCGACGATTATGTTAAGGCATCTGTCCGGTGACATCTCGACAGAGTCTATGTTGCGAAATCCCTCAATTGACAACGAGTTTAAAAACATTTTATTCTTCTGCCTTGCCTGCCGAGACCTTAAATCGTACCGGCAATACAAGGTATAAAAATCCCTCTTTATCCTCCGGATAGACCTTGACCGCCGTGACGGAGTCCACAATTTCAAGCTTTAATTTATCACAGTTGCAAGCTCGCAGTGCCTCCAACAGATAACGATTATTAAATCCTATCTCGAGCGGCAGTCCGGAAAAAGCATCACAGTCGATATCCTCATTAAAACTACCTATAGCAGTGCGACAGGTGACATGTATTCCATCCTCGTCAAAGGTCATGCGCAGAGGATTTTTAATCTTTTCATTAATTACCTTAGAGGCACGCTCGATACAGCTTGTAATAAGGTCTACATCGACGGTGACCTCCGTCTTTAAACCTGCAGGTATAACCTTTGCATAGTCCACAAAATCCCCCTCTATAAGACGGGAGAGCAGTGAAAATTCATTGCAGCTGAACAGCACATAGAACTTTGAAGAGGAGATAACAACCTCACCACTATTCTCGCCGAGCATCCTGCCGACCTCCTGCATGGTCTTGTAGGGAACAATTATGTTAGAATCCTCACCCTCTTGATTTATAACCCTTTTACAGGTGGCAAGACGGTAGCCGTCCAGCGCAACTATATTAAGAGTACCACCGCGCAGTTCAAACAGCTCACCGGTGTTGACCGGCTTTTTATCGTTTTGACTACATGCAAACAGGGTGAGCTCAATCATCTCCTTGAGCAACATTCCCTCCATGACGATGGATTTTTGTGTCGTCTGTTGAGGAAGATCGGGATAATCACGTGCATTCATAGAGGTAATTTCATAAAATGCCGCTCCGCTTGACACCTCCACCTTGATATCCTCACAGTTGATATCGATGGTCGCACCATTCATACCGCGACAGATATCACTCAATAGCTTTGCCGATATAACCGCAGTTCCCTCCCTCTCGACATTAGCCTCCACCTCACAGGTGATAGCGATCTCGAGGTCATATCCGGTCAGATGTACCTTATCCCCCTCTGCCTTAATAAGGATTCCCTCAAGGACAGGTATAGAGGTCTTTTGTGAGACACTGCGCGATACCTTTGTTATGGCGGTGACAAAACCTTCCTTTTCGGTACTGAACTTCATATACGGTTGTTCCTTTCAATTATAAACATTTATATTTTTTAAATTAAACAAAATATAGAAAAAATTAATTTAATAAATAATATATATAGTAGTATTAGTATAAATCCTCAAAGTGTTGAAAGATTTATAAACTCGCTTGTTCAGAGGGTTAATGAGTGTTGAGTTTTTAGCATTGAATTCTTTAAAAAAAGTTGAATTGTTGAAAGATTGCTATGTTTCAACAGAGGCTTTAATAAAGTTTTAAACAATTAACAAAATGTGTTGAAAACATATTTATGAATTAAGGATTTAAAACTGACCCTTGACATTCTTTATAATGTCGTTTACTACAGTTCTTATATGCTTGTCGTGAGATATTCTTGACTCGGTGTCCTTGATGGAGTAGACGACGGTGGAATGATCGCGTCCGCCAAACTCCTCTCCGATCTCGGTGGTGGTGAGTGAGGTTACCTGTTGAACGATGTACATGCAGACCTTGCGTGCATTGCTGACGCTGGATTTGCGTGAGCCGGAACGGATGTCGTCGGGGGTAACACCCATGGTGCGTGAAACCTCGGAGAGCACCTTGTCGATGGTAACCGGAATCGGCTGAACTTCGTTTAAAATGTCTTTTATCGCATCATGAGCCGCGGTGAGTGAAGGATCAATATTCTCAAGACGTTGATAGGCGCTGAGTTTTTTGACTGCACCCTCCAACTGACGAATGTTGTTTTGCAACTTGTTAGCGAGGAAATCGATGACATCCTCCGGCAGTTCCAACGATAAAAGCTCTGCCTTGCGACGTACGATTGCGACACGTGTCTCGTACTTAGGCGGTTGAATATCCACAATAAGTCCCGATAAAAACCTTGTTTGCAGTCGGTCATGTAGCGAGCGAATCTCTCTCGGTGGGCGATCGGATACGAGGACTATCTGTTTTCCGGCACGTTGGAGTGAGTTAAAGGTGTGAAAAAACTCCTCCTGAGTCTGTTCCTTGCCGCCGATAAACTGAATGTCGTCGACCAATAACATGTCCGCCTCACGGAATTTTTGATGAAAATAGGAGGATTGATTGTTCTGCACCGAGTAGATAAATTCATTGGTGAAACTCTCTCCATCCACCATGAGAATATTAAAGTCGGGAAAGTTATTTTTTGTCTCGAGGCAGATTGCGGTGAGCAGATGGGTCTTTCCGAGGCCGGAATCACCATAGATAAATAGAGGGTTGTTGCGGTCGGCGGCAGGTTTTTTAGATATAGCCTTTGCCGCGGCGAGGGCGAGCGAGTTGGAATCCCCCTTGATAAAATTATCAAAGGTGAGAGAGTAGCTGCCGGTGGTGTTGCCGGTGTCCTCCTCCTCACTTGAAATAACCGATACCATCTCGACATGAACATCAAAACCGAGGACGTTTTTAAACCCCTCCTCTAAAATGTCGAGATAACGTTTTGTTATGACATCCTGTTGAAATGCACTCGGTGCCAGTAAAAAGGCAGTATTTGAATCATCATCATACTGAAAAGGAGCAAGTTTTTCAAAAAATACAAAATAGGAGGTTGAATTTATTCGTTCTTTACAGTAGATTTTTACCTGTTCAACAAGCTTGTCATAAGATTCCATCGCGATTCCTTTCATTGAAAATTTGTAGTATTGTCCTAATTATTTATATAAATAATATCTGTTGGATAAAGGGAGAATTTAGATTGTGAGATCCATTGACCATGCACTCCCCCTCGTGGTAAAAATGTATTTTAATTTGTGTTCTTTTTTAATAAAATTTCATTGTGTATTTATAGTAAATATTTATTAATTTTGCTCTATCATCAAATTAACTTATTATACCATAAATGTGGGAAAATTTCAACTTAAAATTGAAAATTGTTAAAAACATGTACAATTATTTTATCATATGTGATATAATGATTTTTAGTTAGAAAAAATATAGGAAGAAAGTGACAAAATATGGGTTTTTTTGATAAGCTGAAAAATGCACTTCGTGGTACGAGGGAGGCTATTGACGGTGAGGAGATACGCTCCCATGCAGTGATAGACGAGGATTTATATGAACACCTCGAGGAGCAGTTGATTCTTGCCGACACGGGAGCGGCAAAATCGGCGGATTTTATCGACCGTTTGCGAGATAATGTAAAAAGTGCAAAATTGAAGACCGGCACACAGGCGATGTTCGCGCTAAAGGAGATTATCAGCGAGGACATAAAAGAGGATAGTCCCATGGATCTGTCCGGTTCGCCGGCGGTGATTTTGGTCATAGGGGTCAACGGTGTCGGCAAGACAACCACAATCGCGAAACTTGCAAAACTATATAAAGGACAGGGAAAAAATGTCCTCCTTGCGGCAGGCGACACCTTTCGAGCGGCGGCAAGAGAACAGCTTGCAGTCTGGGCAGAGCGCGCCGGCGTACCGATTGCTATAGGCAGTGATACGGCGGATTCGGCGGCGGTCATATATGACGCTGTATCCTCGGCGGCCTCCAAAGGGGTAGATATTGTTATCTGTGATACGGCAGGTCGACTTCATAATAAAAAAAATCTGATGGAGGAGCTCGCAAAGATATGCCGAGTTGTTAAAAAAGCGGCGCCGGATGCCAGCTTGGAAACGTTGCTCGTCATAGATGGTGCGGCAGGTCAAAACGCCATAGCTCAGGCGGAGCAGTTCTGTGACGTGGCCTCGGCAAGCGGCGTTGTGATAACTAAGTTGGACGGCACACCAAAGGGTGGAGCGGCACTTGCAATAAAGTCTAAGATGGGCATACCGGTGCGGTTCATCGGTGTAGGAGAGGGGATTGACGACCTCGATATATTTGACCCATATCAGTACACCGACGCACTTTTTGATTGAGGATATCATCTTGAAAAAAATAATTTTAGCCACCAACAACCGCCACAAGTGTGAGGAGTTTTCGCGCATACTGGAACCGGTAGGATATAAGGTGGTATCATTGAGCGATGTAGGGATAGACAGCAACCCTGACGAGAATGCAGATTCTTTTGAGGGCAACGCACTGATAAAGGCGCGTGCCATAAGTTCTAAGACCGACTGTATGGTCATGGCGGACGATAGCGGCCTTTGTGTTGATGCGCTGTCCGGTGCGCCGGGGGTACACTCGGCACGTTATGCCGGAGAGGGAGCCTCGGCGAAAGAATGTAACGAAAAGTTGCTCATGGTGATGAAAAATTTTGAGGAGAGATCGGCACATTTTTGTTGTGTCATCGCTCTGATAGAGCAGGGCGGTCAGGAACACCTATTTCGGGGAGAATGCCACGGGAAAATTGCACAGGAGGCGAGTGGTGACGGCGGATTTGGATATGACCCGATATTTTTGGTGGGGGATAGGAGTTTTGCCGAGCTGTCCAAAGAGGAAAAGGACGAGATAAGCCACCGTGGCAGGGCAAGCGAGCTGTTAAAGGAATATTTAATAAAATTATGAATATAAGACTAAAAATATCCTATCTAGGGACAAAGTATCACGGTTTTCAGGTGCAGAGTAACGCACTGGCGGTCTGCACTGTTTTGCAGGACGCTATCGAGAAGATTTACGGCGTGCGGCATCCGCTGATAGGGTGCTCGCGTACCGATACCGGCGTTCATGCAAAAGGTTATATTGCGAACTTTCACACTGAGAAATATATTAAGCCATGGCAGATTGCGGTCGCCCTCAACCGATTTTTGCCGGGAGACGTTAGGGTGTTGGAGGCACAGGAGGTCGGCGACGACTTCCATGCGAGGTACTCGGCACACTCCAAAAAATACATCTACCGTATCAATAATTCAAGGGTGCAAAGCCCTTTTAATTCACGCTATGTTGCTCACTATCCCGAGAAGCTGGATGTAGAGCTGATGAGCCGTGCGGCGGCGGACTTTCTCGGTAAAAAGGACTTTCGCAGCTTTTGCGGCAAGAGTCCGGAGGGGATTCCAAACGACACGGTGCGAGAGATAACCATGTCAAAAATAGAGTTAGACGGCGAAATAATCACCTACACCGTCGTTGCCGACGGTTTTTTGTATAAGATGGTGAGGATTATTATCGGCACCTTGATAGAGATTGGTGCAGGCAGAATGGAGCCGGATTGTATACCGAGCCTTTTAGCACAAAAAGATCGAACCCACCGAGGTGCCACCGCAAAATCTAAGGGTTTGACGTTGGATGAAGTATACTACTTTTAAGTGTTGCTATGGTGCAACTAATATGTTATAATAATAAAAAGATGTGTGAGGTTTGTTTTGAATATATATCAATCAAGTGAGGATTACCTCGAAACAATACTTGTGTTAAAAAATCGCCTTGGTGCGGTGCGGTCGATCGACATTGCCGGTGAGCTCGGCTATTCAAAACCGAGTGTGAGTGTAGCGATGAAAAAACTGCGGGAGAGCGGTTATATCAGCGTAGACGAAAACGGATTTATAACCCTGCTTGAGCCGGGGCTTATCATCGCAAAAAAAGTCAGCCAACGTCACGAGACATTGGCGGAGTTTTTGATTGCCATAGGTGTCGAGGAGGAGACGGCGCGCGCCGATGCCTGTAAGATTGAGCATGACCTGAGTGATGAGACATTTCTAAAGATTTTACAGCACTTCGAGAAGATGAAATAATCGTGTTTGACCAAGGCACCGGTGACGATTTATTGATCGGTGTAGGTTTTTCCGCTGAAATGGGTACGGGGGGCGCGTCTGCGAACGAGTTCGCAGTCCCCGAAAGGGACAAGAACGCCCGGCGCTCTTGTCCCTTTCGGGGAGTTTGAAGGTATTCAAACACGCGCCCCCCATACTACCCGGAGCAACAAGCCACAGTTATAGTCATTCAACTTGAAAAACGCTACACCTTGGCGGAACTATTGCCGAGATGATGCAACCCAACCGACAATATAGTCATTCAACCCTAACCACCGCGGCATATATATTCTGACCGAGTGAGCGGAACTTCTGTTCATACTCGGTCTTTATTTTTAGAGGTTCATATTGATGATCATCCGATAGATTTTCACTGTTGTACAACAATTCAAGCCCACACTCCTCAAAATACCGCAACGATGCACGATAGAGCCCCTCGTCGTCCGTCTTGAAGAATATGTGCGCGCCGGATTTCATTAACTTTTTATATCGTTCCAGCAGTGCAGGATAGGTCAGCCGGCGGCGGTGATGGGAACGTTTTGGCCAGGGGTTGCAAAAGAAGATAAAGATATTTTCCACCCCGTCCGTTTCATCAAGGCAGTTTTCAATATTATATGCATCCATGTCACAGACCAAAAGATTGCCGTGCTCGTCCCTCGATGTTTCATGGATGAGTCGGCAGGCACCGACTAAAACATCACGGCTTCTATCTACTGCTATGAGATTTTGATTCGGATAAAGTGTGCAATATTCTGCCGAAAAACGACCGAAACCGCACCCGAGCTCCAACGAGAGCGGGCGTTTTTTCGAGAAATATTCCTGCCAAATCCCCTTGAGTTTTTGCGGTTCATTTATATAAAAACTGTATCGTGGCAAAGCCGCCACAGCTTTGGGTTTGTGTCGAAGTCGCATTTTTTCCTTTATAGAGTTTTATTGTCATTAAACTTGAAAAACGATATAAGATTGCCGAACAGAAATCGCGTCTGTCCGTGTCGCATCAACGCACAACTACCCTGTATCCCCGTCATCCCCTGCGGTGATTTTCAGACCTTTTTTGTTTAGTGAGTGATTTATGGCCTCGCTGGTCAGGTGATAGAGCACCGCAAAGACCGGAACGCCTATTATCATGCCTACAACACCAAACAGGCCGCCACCGACCACTATTGCGACCAACACCCACATTGCAGACAGTCCGGTCGAGTCGCCGAGGATATACGGGCCGAGGATATTCCCGTCAAACTGTTGTAAAGCAAGGGCGAAAATACCGAACCATAGCGCATCCCACGGGTTGACGATAAACAGGATAAATACGCTCGGAATGGCACCGATAAAGGGACCGAAGAAGGGGATAAAGTTGGTCACGCCGATAACAACGCTGATAAGAGGTGTGTAGGGCAGACCCAGTATCGACATGCCGATAAAACATATCATGCCAATAATTAGGCTGTCCAGCGCCTTGCCGATAATAAAGCCGGAAAAGACCTTGTGGGAGTGAGATAGCACCGACAGAACTCCCGAGACCTTCTCGGTTGGCATGGTGGCAAAGAGCAGTTTTCTTGCCTGAAGTGTCAAACGTTCCTTGCCTATCAACATATAGATCGAGACGATAACGGTCATTATTATGTCTATGATACCACCGCCAAACTGCACCGAGTAGTCCACAATCTGCGGCAGTATGCCTGCGATAAGGTCGGTGAGATAGGTGATAATTTCGGAATCCTCCGAGAAAAAGATGGTGAGGGTGCCATCCGGTAGATTTAAATATTGTTCAATTGTGAGGGCGAGTGAGATAAGGTTGTCGAGATAACCCGGGAGTGCATTAAAAAGATTGATAAAGCTGAGCACAACCTGCGGTATGACCATCGCCACCAAGATAGCGAGGAAGATGAGAGCCAACACATAGGTCGTTGCAATTGATAGGGCGAGTCGGCGTTTAGGATGTTTTTTAAAGAGGCGGGAAAAGCGTCGCTCGAACCATTTGACCATCGGGTTGAGCAGATAGGCGAGCGCAAACGCAAAGATAAACGGCGATATGATAGAGAGCGCCATATTCAACCATTCCAAAACCGGAGTGAAATTCTGGAGCATGACATAAAACCCCACCCCGAGCAGGACAATTATCAGCGCTGAAAGTGTCTCGGGGCTACTCAGTCGTTGCCAAAGTTTGTTGCGCATTTTTATGACCATTCCTTTCACAAGAGCTAAATTCTCTGTCCACACAACCCTCGCACGGTGTTGTTCAGGTCGACGATCTGTTCTGTCAAAAAGCCGCTTTCCGACATTATTTTTGCTATATCGTTTTCCCTGCCTGTGGGTATTTCAAATATGAGATATCCGCCTTTTTTTATCTTGTTTGTATATAGCTCGACTATCTTTTTATAAAAATAAAGGTATGACGGCTCAAACAGTGCACTGGGCGGCTCCTGCTCGAGCTCGGGCGCAAGGGCTGCCCTCTCGCTGTGAGGTATGTAGGGCGGATTGCTGATAATCAGTCCCAACTCGCCATCCTTGACATTTTCGTGATAGTGATGCAGGTCACCGAGCACAGGTGTTATACTGCCACCGGCGTTCTTTTCAAGATAGTTAAACGCCCCCTTGTATTTTTCCACCGCAATGACATCACATTTTGGGCTGAACTTCTTTATTGCAAGTCCCAGAGCACCGGAACCGGCGCACAAATCCAGCACGATTTCGAATCGATCCTGCAACTTCTCTATGGCGCACTCGGCGACACATTCGCTGTCCGGGCGAGGGCAGAGCACTCCTTTGCCCACCGCGAGAGGTATCCCCATAAACTCCCATTCACCGAGTAGATACTGTAGGGGTATTCGCCTCATACGTTTGTTGACCATATCGGTCAATCGCTTTTCTTCGCCCTTAGTAGGCGCTATACCACACGGTATGCGAGGATCCCGTCCGATCACATGCATATATATCAGACGTGCCTCGCGCTCCGGATTTTCGGTTATGCTCGAGAGCTTGTTGACCATCTCGGTCAGTATTCCTCTACCAGCTTGCATCCTGCTCATTTTCCGGCAGAACGGGGTTTACTGCCGCAATTGCAATCTCTATCATCTCGTCATCCGGCTCAAAGGTGGTCAGCCGTTGCAACAACAGACCCGGCGCAGAGATAATGCGTGTTAAAAAATTGTCATACCGGCCGGCGAGCTTTATAATTTCATAGGATATGCCTATAACCACCGGCAATAATAGTAACTTATACCCTACCCGAATGAGCGGTGACCCCCAGCTGAGCATGGAGTTTAGAAGTATGCTGATAATTATCACGATAAGCAAAAAACTGGTGCCGCAACGGGGATGAAAACGGCTAAACGACCGAATGTTCTCCACCGTCAGTGGCTTTTTCGCCTCATAGCAAAAGATGGTCTTGTGCTCTGCGCCGTGATAGCAGAAGGTTCGACGGATCTCCTTTAATCGTGAGGTAAGCGCGAGATAGACGATAAATATTACCAACTTGAAAAGACCCTCGATAATTGTCTGAAATCCACCGAGCGGTAAAAAGTTGTTTAAAAAGGCGGTGATATAGGTCGGAATGAGCATAAACAATACTATCGACAGACCTACCCCGAGCAGCAGTGCAATTATGCCAAAAATCTTTTCAAAGCTACCACCGAACTTCTCACCGACAAAGCGCTCAAACGCGCCTTTTTCCGCCTCCTGCTCCTCCTCCGTCATGCTGATGTCGGCGCTTTTCATCAAGCATTTATAGCCGGATATAAGGGTGGAAACCATTGTGAACACACCGCGAATGAACGGCACCTTTGATATTTTTTTGGGGGTTATATCCCATGTCTCGATATAGATATCGCCGTCCGGCTTACGGATAGCCATACTGCCCTTTTTCGGGCTTTTCATCATTATCCCCTCCAGCAGTGCCTGACCGCCGATTGAGGTTTTAAACTGTTCCTTTTCCATTCTACTCCATAAACCTGTTTTATAGTCTGAGTATAACATATTTCATCACTGTTGACAACAGATATGTTTATGATATACTTTAAATATACTAATAAAATTATGTTATGGAATTGTGACAATGGACTATGAAGTAACCATCATCGGAGGCGATGCGCCGGAAATCAAGGAGGAGAATGTCCGATATCTGCACTGTGACCCACAAAATGGTCTGCGGCAAACATCGGATGGATACATCATTTTTTTGAGCCCCGGCGACAGGAACTACCCCTCTCGTGTGGGTGAGCAACTACAAATAATTACCGCGAACAACGCCGATATATGCTTTTGCGGAGCATCGGCGGATGAGGGAGAGGACTTTGATCCGAGAGGGCTGGTCGGTGTGATACCGCCCGGTACCATCTCGGTGGCAAATCTCTGCCTGTCTGCCGCAATGTTTCGGGTAAAATGGCTTAAATCCGCCGTCGGGAGTGAAAAGATAGCCTCCGACAACCGATATTTTTGGATAAAGGCGACGAGAGGGGCGAATTGCTCCTACACCGACCGAGTCTTGTTAAGCGTTGGCGTTAACTATCCACAGTCGTTTATAGAGCTCTACGGCTCGAGAGAGCAGAGCAAACATCACCCACTGATGCGATATCACCTTGAGCATGAAAAACTGAAAAACAGCAGTCTTTACAAAATCGCAAAAATTCCGTCCCTACTGGGTGATATCTTCAAACGGTGATAGTGCAATATCCTATTGACTTAATGTGATAATGTGATATAATAATTTTATGGAAGATGTATAAACATATCGCTGCATAGACGCTCTTTTTGTTGATTATAACAACAAATGCGTTTAAAATACGGAGAATGGGGATGAAAAAGCACACTAAGCTGATGAAAATAATAGTATTGTTACTGTTTGTTTGTGTGTCTTTTACAATGGCGGTCACGGCTGAGGATGACGGCAAAACGGTGATTAAGGTCGGTTATGACCTCGGATACGGTGTGTTAGATGACATTGATTCACTGGATAACAAGGGGTTTGGGTACGACATTCTTACAAGGGCGGAGCATTATTCCGACTATGAATTTGAATACGTAGATTATGATTACTACGACGCGTTCGATGCTCTTTCCGACGGCGAGATAGACATAATGGGTATCATGTTTGAGAGTGAGAGTTATGAAGAGAACTTTGCCTATGTACCGAAGATTCTCGGTTCTGCCCAGCTGATTCTTGCGACAAAAGAGGGTGATGCATACTATGACGACCCGTCGGAAATTGACGGCAAGACGGTGGCGAGTTTTGATAACAATTTGTATGAGCAGTATCTCGATGAATACTGTGAAGAGCACGGCATTGAGATAGAATATGTGCGTGCTCACACCTACGATTACCTTGAATTGGAGGCGGATTTTTACCTCGTCACCACCATTGATCGCAATGTTAACGACTTTTCCATGGTGTTAAACCTGCAGGTTTTCAACATGTATTTTATAGCCAATAAAGACAACGAGGCTCTTGCCGAGAGCATTGGCGATGCTATCGAACTTGCAATATCTGCCGACGGCACCTTTTTAGAGGAGTTGCAGATAAAGTATTATGGTAGCAAAAACCTTACCCGTCGTTATCTAACACGGGATGAGCTGTCGCTGTTAGAGGGCAGGAGTTTCAGCTGTGGATACATAGATCATCATCAACCCATTCAATATGTTAACGAAGACGGTGAGCCGGACGGTATCAGCGTCGAGGTAATGAACATGCTTGCTCGGCAGTACAATTTTAGCATTGAATATGTGCCCTACAACCACGATATGCCTAACCGTTCCCATGAAAACTTTGACTTTTTAATTTCCGCGACCGGCGATTTTGTGCATGAGACGACCTTTTATACTCCCTCCCTGCCCTTTTTAGAGCTTCCGATGATGCTGTTGGGAAAAAACGATATTATCGAGGAGATAGTCTCGGAAAATCATTCAAGTGTAATAGGTATGTTGGGATATATTACCCTCGATCGCAACGATGTTTTGGAGCGTTACCCCAACAACTCGATCATCACCTACGATACCTTTGATGAGCTGATGGATGGCTACGATAAAGGAGAGGTAGACGGAATTCTTGCGACGGAGGACGGCATAGAATACGCGCAGGCGGTTTTAGGCGTTGAGCATTACAGCATTCGCAGTACAGGGCTATATCTGCCACTTAGGATTTTTGTCTCTAAGGAGTTAGACCAGTTGACCGATTATATCGGGGCGTTTAACATAATGTTCGAGCACCTTGACCAAAATAGGATAGACGAGATCATGTCTCTCCAGTCGGTGCAGTTCCTGCCGGAATACTCCACCGCCGAGTTTTTGCAGGAAAATCTATATATTATCATCAGCGTTGTTCTGGTTGTGATGTTGGTGATAGGTGCAATAATCTACTATCTTCAGCACAAGCGAAAGATGGCAATATTGGACGTCATCAACCATGATGATATCACACCGCTCATGTCGCTTTATCATTTTCGTGAGCTTGCCACCGAGGAACTGCAGGCGGCGAAACCGAATGAATTTCAGATAATCTCACTCGACATAGACAGCTTTCACACCATCAACACCGTCTATTCCAAAGAGTGGGGTAACAAGGTGCTTGTCGCGATTGCCGAGGCATTAAAAAAAGGATATCTTGGCACCTCCACCCTCATCACAAGGGTTATCGCCGACCAGTTTGTCCTGTTTCGCCGTACCAGTGAGGGGGAGGATATCCTGCGAGTTTTGAGAGAACATGTTATCGACGCCGTGCGCTCGGTTATGGGAGACAAATACGACCTTAGTATGTCGGTAGGCTACTGCAACATAACGGACAACAGCCATACGGTGGACGAGATAATCGATTTTGCGGTTGCCGCTCGGCTGAAAGGTAAACAAAAATATACCCTAACCTGCTATGAATATAACGATGAAATACGGCGCGACCACGAGATGAAGACAAGCATCGTCTATCGTATGAACGACGCGCTGAAAAATGGCGAGTTTACGGTGGTCTATCAGCCAAAAATCGAATTTAAGACCATGAGGGTCGGCGGAGCCGAGGCGTTGGTGAGGTGGTTCTCGGTCGGGGAATACGGAGCTATACCACCCGGCATCTTTATTGAAATTTTCGAATCTAACGGCTTTATCGCAAACCTTGATCTGTATGTTTTTGAAGAGGTTTGCCGTTTTATCTCACAGCGAACAGAGGGGTTCTATCTGCCACTCATCTCGATAAATATCTCTACAATAACCCTGTTTGACGACAGATTTCCCGGTGCATATCTTGATATTTTATCTAAATACGGCGTTCAACCGCATAAAATTGAACTGGAGATAACCGAGAGTGCGATGGGACTCGCCAGTGAGCTTTTGAGTGAAAAGGTGAACGAGATAAAGGATGCGGGCTTTTATATGTCTATCGACGATTTCGGTTCCGGTCAATCGTCGCTCGGTCGTTTAGGCGCTATCGAGGCACACACCGTTAAGCTTGATAAGGAGTTTTTGGACTTCAACAGCACCGATAACAACGGTGAGATTGTGGTCAACAACATGATAAAGATGGCAAAAGAGTTGAATATGAGGGTGGTCAGCGAGGGCATTGAGACGAATGAACAGGCAAAATGGCTTAAAGGCCTGGACTGTGACTTTGCGCAGGGTTACTTCTTTGAGAAGCCGATGAGTGAGGAGAGCTTTATTGTCCTACTTCGGGACGGCAAGGAGTATGAGATTAACTGACCTACGGTCGTTAAAAAAGGTATATCCAAAAATGATGAACAAGAACATGATGTCCTTTGTAGGAGGCGACGTCCTCGACGCCCCGTTTTTTGGGCATTTGTGGCGCTTTTCGGGTCGTCGGGGACGCCTACCCCTACATTTTATCCTTTTGGTTTGTGAAATACGATGAAATACAGTTTTTCTACAGCATAAAAGAAGTATCCACCGCATATAAACGGTGGATACTTCTTTTAAATATTGAGTATAAACTGTAGATTAACCCATTGTGATGGTCGGGGTAGCGCCATCATCGCCCATGTTGATGTCAAGTGTTGTGGAGGTCGAGAAGTTTGCACCCATAAAGTCAACTGCATTACCCTCGCCGTCAACAGCTCTGATATCCCAAGTAGCGTCGGCTGTGCCAACTGAATCGGTTGTGAACTCAAGAACGCCGTCTACTGCAAAGATGTCTTCGCCGAGCAGGTCAGCACCAAAGTCCTCTTGTGTGGACGGGGTGATGTAAAGCTCGTAGATCTCAAAGCCTGTGCTGTTGGTGATGGTCAGATCCTGGCTGAAGTATTCCTCTTCGTCAGCTTCTTCTGCTGCGGGCTCTTCCTCAGCTGCGTCGGTTGCAGGCTCTTCCTCTGTTGCGGGCTCTTCCTCAGCTGCAGGCTCTTCCTCTGCTGCGGGCTCTTCGGTTGCGGCGGGCTCTTCAGCCGGTGCCGGTGCCTCTTCTTCGCTGCATGCTACAAATGTAAGCATCATTGTGAGAGCTAATAAAAGCATTAATAGTTTTTTCATGTTTTCTCCTTTACTGGTTTTGTTAATTATGCACAACTTTTGTGTGTCCTTATTGTACATCATTACCAGTTTATTGTCAATCGAAAAAACACAAATAAAACTTTTCTGTAATATGTTATTAACAATGAGGTGTAAAAAAACAACCATTTTTAATTATTGAGGAATGTTTTTGTGATACTTGTCGTTTTGCGCTCTTTTTCTGTAAACATTCTGTCATCGAATTTTGCTTGACTTTTTAACTATTTTAATTTCCAGATATCGTCGTTATACTCTTTTATAGTCCTATCGGAGGAGAAAAAACCGGCATTTGCTATGTTAACTGCGGCTTTTTTTGCCCACTCAAGCGAGTTTTCATAGTCGCACAGCGCCCTATCCTTACATATTATATATTCCTCAATGTCTAAAAGGGTCATAAACCAGTCCTTGGTGGAAATGTTCTGATAAAGGCGGCTTAATATCTTCTTATTTCCGATGGTCAAAAGCTCGTCCGAGCGGATAAACTCCACCAGTTCACGCACGTAGGGGCGGTGCTCCATTATCTTGCCGGAGCCGTAACACGCGCTCTCGTACAGTTTTATGACAAAGTCACTGTCCCGACCGAATGTGTAGATATTCTCCTCACCCACCAGCTGGGCAATCTCGACATTTGCGCCGTCACGTGTGCCGAGGGTCACCGCGCCGTTTAGCATAAACTTCATGTTGCCGGTGCCGCTCGCCTCCTTGGACGCAAGTGAAATCTGTTCCGAGATGTCGCAGGCAGGTATCAACTTCTGGGCAAGGGTTACGTTATAGTTCTCCACCATCACGACCTTAAGATATTTCGAGACCGCTTTGTCCCTTTTGATTAGCTCGGCAAGGCAGAGGATTAGATGGATAATGTCCTTCGCCGCCTCATAGGCAGGTGCCGCCTTCGCCCCGAACAAAAAGGTAATGGGGCGCTGTGGAAGTTTGCCGGACTTTATCTCCTTGTACTTATTAATAATGTAAAGCGCGTTCATCTGCTGGCGTTTGTACTCATGCAGACGCTTTATCTGAATATCATAGACCGATTTTGGATTTATCTTAATGTTTTGAGTTTTTAGCAGATAGTCGGCAAGCTCACGTTTGTTTGCCGACTTGATTTCGATTAGCTCATGCAGTAGCTCGGGTGATAGGTCAGCAAGCAACTTCTTCAGCTCGAGGGCGTCGGTTTTAAAGCCTTCCCCAATCCTTGTCTCTATAAATTGCGTTAATCGGGGATTGCAGTGTAACAGCCACCGACGGAAGGTGATGCCGTTGGTTTTGTTGTTAAACTTATTGGGATAGACCCTCGCGAAATGTGCGAGCTCGCTGTTTTTGAGAATCTCGGTATGCAGGGCGGCGACACCGTTCACGCTAAAGCCGAAATGGATGTCGATGTGCGCCATGTGTACACGGTCGGTGCTGTCGATAATGTGCATACGCTCGTCGGTGAAAATCTTTTTGACCTTTTTATCAAGACGCTTGATGATGGGGACGAGTGCCGGCACGACCTCCTCAAAATAGCGAAGTGGCCATTTTTCCAGCGCCTCTGCCAATATGGTGTGGTTGGTGTAGGCACAGCAACCGGCGACGATGTCCGCCGCTCGGTCGAACTCGACTCCCTCCTCGCACAACCGGCGGATAAGCTCCGGTATAATCATGCTCGGATGGGTGTCGTTTATCTGAATTACCGCATAATCGGCGAGATTTAGCAGGTTACTGCCGCGCTGTTTTGCCTCGTCGATAATCAGCTTAGCACCACACGAGACCATAAAATATTGTTGGTAGATTCGCAGTTTATGCCCTGCCTCGTCGCTGTCGTCGGGGTACAAAAAGAGGGTGATGTTTTTGTCTATCTTAGTTTTATCAAACTCTATGCCCTTTTTGACAATCTTCTCGCTCACCGACGGTGCATCGAATAGGTGCAGTTTGACCGTCTCGACGCCATATCCTACGACATCGACGTCGTACATATTCGCCTTAATATCAAAGTCGCGGAAATTTACCGTTGCGTCAAAATCGGTCGGTGTAAGCCAGCTTTTATCCTCAATCCAAGGGTTTTTGTACTCCTTTTGCACCCGTTTTTCAAAGCGTTGTTCGAACAGACCAAAGTGGTAGTTCAGCCCAATGCCGACCGCGTTAAGACCCAGTGTCGCCATGGAATCAAGAAAACAGGCGGCAAGTCGACCGAGACCGCCGTTGCCGAGGGACGGCTCCGGCTCGCACTGCTCCACCTCGGCAAGGCTATGGCCGTGCTGTTTGAGCAGCTCATCGACCTCGTCATAAATCCCAAGGTTGATGAGGTTGTTGCAGAGCAGTTTGCCGAGCAGAAACTCGGCCGATATATAGTAGAGCTTGCGTTTTTGGTCTATCGGTTTTTCCTGTGCCGCCGTTTTTTCTTTCACTATCTCGAGCAGGGCATAGTATATCTCCTGTCGATCGGATTTCTTAATATTCCCGCCTAATTTTTGTTTTAATAGCTCTTTCATCTGTAATGCCCCCTATCTTTTATAAATCTTTATCAGCTGAGCAATCTCCTTTGCAAGGCTTTTGCTAAAGTCGGTGTCCTTGGCGCGCCAATCCCAGTTATCACCAAGTGTCGACGGGGTATTTATCCGAGCCTCCTTCCCAAGGTTCAACCAGTCGGCGAGTGGAACTATGCAGACATCGGACACACTGCAAAGCCCACATCGAATTATTTCGGTGGTGAAATCCACCGTCTTTTCCGATACGCCTAAATACTGTTTGCAGAATTTGATGTCTGCCTTTGGTGCGGTGGCGATCCAGTCAGAGGTGGTGGTGTTGTCGTGCGTGCCGGTGTATACGATACAGTTTTTTTCATAGTTGTGGGGGAGATAATCGCTCTCGCCCGAGGCATCAAAGGCGAACTGCAGGACCTTCATTCCGGGGAATTCGCTATGAGACAACATCTCGCGCACGCCACGGGTGAGATAGCCGAGATCCTCGGCAATGATTTCGGCATCCGGCAGGGCGTTCTTAACCGCATTTATAAAGGAAATCCCCGGACCCATTCGCCAGACACCGTTTCTTGCGGTGTCGTCGCCGGCAGGGATTGCATAGTATCCCTCAAACCCTCTGAAGTGGTCGATACGCACCACATCATATATAGATAAGGCGTGATTGATGCGACCTATCCACCAGTCAAAATCATTCCTAAAGTGATAGTCCCAATCATAGAGCGGATTGCCCCACAGCTGTCCGTCGGCGGAAAAAGCGTCGGGCGGACAACCGGCTACCTCGACGGGATGACGTTCATCATCCAGACTAAACAGCTCGGGGCGCGCCCACAGTTCCGACGAATCGGGCGAGACATAGATGGGTATGTCGCCGATGATCTTTATACCTTTTTTGTTGGCATAACGCTTGAGCGCCCCCCACTGTTGCAGGAAAAGAAACTGCACTACCTTATAATAGTCCACCTCGTCTGCAAGGCGCTCCCGTGCAGAATCTATCGTCTTTTTGTGATAAAGTCGCAAATCATCTTGCCAAAGGGAAAAGGAGATGTCGCCGTTTTCCTTTTTGAGCGCCATAAACAGCGCATAGTCGTTAAGCCAAAAACGGTTTTTCTTTAAAAAAGCCTTATATTTTTTGTCCTTCAAGTCAAAACGCGACACCGCCCGTTTAAGGACGATATCGCGAGTTTTGTACAGGTTATGATAGTCTATCCTGCTATTATTAGACATGGGTTGATACTTTTTGAGCTCTTTCGCAGTCAAAAGCCCATCTTCTTTAAGCAGGTCGAGGTCGATAAAATAGGGGTTAAAGGCAAAGGCGGAAAAGCTCTGATAGGGGCTGTCGCCGTAGCCGGTCGGCCCGATAGGCAGTATCTGCCAATAACGCTGACGCGAGCTATGCAAAAAATCAACAAAACGGTACGCCTCGCTCCCGAGTGTGCCGATGCCGTAGGGTGACGGCAGGGCGGAGATTGGCATGAGTATCCCGGCTCCTCTTTTCATGGGCTTTTCCTTTCCATATTATATAGGGGTTGGTTTAGTAGGGGCGATCATGGCTTTATCTTAGATGAACATACAGAGCATCAGGCGATGACTGCCCCTACAACCATTTTAACCTATATTTGGCAACGTGTCAAACCCTTTTTGCAGATCTTCATCGGTCGGGATATAGTTGTTGAGCGTGTCGTTGTGGTAGCTCTCGTAGGCGGAGAGGTCAAAATATCCGGTGCCGGTCAATCCGACAAGAATATTCTTATGCTCGCCGGTTTCGCGGCATTTTATTGCCTCGTCCACGGCGCCCTTGATGGCGTGGGAGCTCTCCGGCGCCGGCAGTATACCCTCACAACGGGCAAACTCGACGGCAACATCGAAAACTTCGTTTTGACTGTAGGAGCGTGCGCTCATCAGTCCGTCGTGATAGAGTTTTGAGACGATGGGGCTCATGCCGTGATAGCGCAGACCGCCTGCATGGCTGGGGGAGGGGATAAATCCACTGCCGAGGGTGTACATCTTGAGAAGTGGCGTGGTCTTGCCGGTGTCGCCGAAATCGTAGGCATATTTACCTCTGGTCATGGACGGGCAGCTGGACGGCTCGACCGCGATGATCTCAACGTCGTGAATGCCACGGATTTTATCCGCCATAAATGGGGAGATAAGTCCGCCGAGATTGGAACCACCGCCGGCGCAACCGACAATGATGTCCGGTTTTATGTCATACATATCCATCGCCGTCTTTGCCTCAAGACCGATGACACTCTGGTGTAAAAGCACGTGGTTTAGCACACTTCCGAGGACATAACGGCAGTTTTCGGTTTTCATCGCCGCCTCGATGGCCTCCGAGATTGCACAGCCGAGACTTCCGCCGGTGCCGGGATTTTCCGCTAAGATCTTGCGACCTATCTCGGTGCTCTCGGACGGTGAGGGGATAACGTTTGCGCCGTAGGTCTGCATGAGCAGCTTGCGGTAAGGTTTTTGTTCGCTGGAGATTTTAACCATATATACCGACAGATCAACGCCGTAGTAGGCACATGCCATGGAGAGCGCACTGCCCCATTGTCCTGCTCCTGTCTCGGTGGTGAGTGAGGTTATGCCCTGCTTTTTAGCGTAGTAGACCTGCGCGGCGGCGCTGTTTAACTTGTGTGAGCCGGAGGTGTTGTTGCCCTCGAATTTATAGTAGATGTGCGCCGGTGTGCCGAGCTTTTTCTCGAGGCAGTAGGCACGAACCAGCGGCGACGGACGATACATGCGATAAAAACTGCGGATATCCTCCGGGATGGGGATAAACTCGTCGGTGACGTTATACTCCTGTTCGATCAGGTCGGAGCAAAACAGCCCTGCAAGCGCTTCGGGTGGTACTGCGGAGCCGTCAGGGCCGGTAAAAACCTCCGGTTTCTCCTTCATGACGGCGCGCACGTTGTGCCATGCTTTGGGTAGGTCGTTTTCACTTAGGTAGATCTTGTAAGGTACGTTGTTGTTCATTGTTTTCCTCCTTTAAAAATAAAAAAAGTACCTGTGCGGCTCTTTCAGAGTACACAGGCACCGAATGACTTTTGATGATTTTCGGTTTATGCGTGCGAAAACAGCCTTATTTCTTTAATAAGGCGCCACCAGTATTGGTTGTTGGTGATACGATACATAACTAATCCTCAAATCTTAAATCAGTTTTCAAAAACTATGTTTTGGATTATAGCACAGTTTTTTTATCTTGTCAAGTTTTTTTTAATGTTTTTGTGCGGTGTTTGTGTATGATGAAACATGTTGAATTTTCTATTGCCCCAAAATTGTAAAAATATTGCATGGAGTTACCTATTTAAATCTGTATTTCAATAGGTAACTTAATCACTTGACATCGGGTGATACTAATAGTAGAATACAGACATACAGTGGAGTTTTTGTTATGCTTGCAAACGGGTTTTTTGGTGCGATTTATCGCAACCGTCTATTGATATTTATCTTTTGTATCGCGATTGTCGTCGCCGGTGTTTACAGCTATTATGTCATACCGAAAAGAGAAAATCCAAAGACCACCGCGGCGGCGGCGACGGTGACGACCGTCTACCCCGGGGCGAGCCCTGCCGAGATTGAGCAGGAGGTCACCGATGTAATAGAACAACACCTCGACGCTCTCCCCGGTATCGACTATTATTCCAGCCTCAGCATTAACAATGTCAGCGCAATTGTCATCTATTTTGACCTTGAGGTTGACATCGACGACATCGAGGGGGAACTGCGCCGTAGTGTGGAGGATGCCGGTGCAGATCTACCATCTCTTGCACTGGAAAGTGAGGTCAACACCGACCTTGTAGACGAAAATCAGTTTATAATCAGCCTGTCGGGCGATGCATTTAGCGGCGAGGAGTTGGAGCAGTATGCCATCGAAATAGGCGATGAGATAAAACGGGTGAACGGTGTCGAGACGGTGGTGGTCGAGGGGCTTAAACCGAGGCAGGTTGTCATCGAGACAGACGTCGACGAGATGCGCCGTCATGGGCTTAGCAACGAGACACTCATCCAGATAATCGAGATACAAACCCTCTCGCTCCCCTCCGGCAGTATCGAGAACTCAGGCGGCACTATCAATGTCACCACCGACAATGTCTACACCTCTCTCGAGGATATTGAGGATACCGTGGTAGGAGCCGACCTTGAGACGTTCGAGCCGGTGCTGCTTAGTGATGTCGCCGACGTGTTTATCGAGGAGGTAGAGGACTTTTATTACGCCCAGGATGGAGACTTTGCCATCCTTTTGACCGGCACCATCACCGAGGGAATCAACGCGGTGAATGTCGGGGTGGACCTGCGCCGTACTATCGACGAGGCAAAGAGCGACCTGCCGAGCGGTCTTGAATTCCATGAGATACTCTATGCGCCACAGGACATCGGCGACTCGATAGACAGCTTTATCGGCAGTTTTTTGGGTAGCGTCTTTTTAGTGGTCGTGGTGGTCATGCTCGGGGTGCATTTCCGCAACGGCGTTGTCGTCTCGGTCGCTATTCCGCTTAGCATATTAACAACCTTTATTATTATGAACCTTATCGGGGTGGACTTTCACTTTATCTCCATCGCCGGTCTTGTCATGTCGCTCGGAATATTGGTGGACAACTCCATCGTGATAAGTGAAGCGATTCAGCATAAACTTAATGACGGGTCGGAAAAAACGCAGGCGATAGTCGCCGGTATACGTGAGACCGCCATACCGGTGCTCACCTCCACTCTCACCACCATAGTGACCTTCTCCATCATATACTTTGTTCCGGGTGTGGTTGGGCAGGTCGCCGGCGAAATACCGACCGTCGTCATCATCTCACTGGTGGCGAGCTATCTTGTAGCCATGTGTGTTACCCCACTGCTGGCATACCTCTTCTTCAAACCGGAGAAGAAAAGGGAAAAAACGCGTGTCAATCCGCTTAAAATTTTCTTTGACAAAATGTTGCATATTGCCTTAAAACATAAGGTCTTGACCTCCTTTGCCGCTTTTTTAACGCTCGGTATTGCGGCACTGCTCGCACTACAGCTCGGCATGAGATTTTTCCCCGTCTCGGACAAACCGATAATCTATATTAATGTGGATTCCGAGAACATCTCGCTGGACTCCACCACCGAGATCACCGAGAAGATAAACGAGGTGTTGAATGAACAGCCGATTGTCGACCGCTATGCCTACGCTGTCGGCAAAGGTCTGCCCAGCTTTTTCCTGACCGTGCCAAGTCTCACCGAGGCACCCAACGTCGCTCAGTATATGCTCCAACTGAATGAGGAGGATATTAAGAATTCAAGCGACGCAGAGAACACCGCCTTTATGCTCCAGGAGATTATGAATGAGGAGATTGAGGGCGCGGTCGTTACGGTGCGTTGTCTTGAATATTCTCTCCCGACCGATGCGACCATCGCGATGTCCGTCTCGGGAAGTGATATGGATAGGGTGGTTGAGGTCGCGACCGAGATGACACAGGAACTGCAAAATATGGAGGGCACGGCATATGTCCGCAACACCATCGTGGAGGAGCAGACCGACTATCGGGTGATAATCGATGAGGAGGAGCTTGAAAACTTCGGTGTTTCAAAGAGTGATGTGACACGGCAGATAAACACGACACTGCTATCCTCCGAGGTTGGATATTTTTCCGGTGAAACGGATGGCGATTTAGCCGAGGACACCTTTGAGGAGGGACGTTTAGAGATCGTCCTGCGCAGTAATATCGCAGACCTGTCCGACCTTGAGGATTTAGAGATAATAAGCACCACTTCACAGGCTATGTCCGCTCCGGCAACGGTGACGCTCGGTGATGTGGCGGACATTGTGGAGGTCTCCTCCTTGCCGGTCATAGAACACTATAACGGCGAGCGATATGTCACGGTTTTGTCCGATGTACTGCCCGGTTTTAGCTCTATCGGTATCGAGGGCGAGCTGAATGACAGATACCTCGACACAGCCGATTTAGATGGAATTACGGTCACCGGCAACGGCGAGGTCAGCAACATGGCAGATCTGATGATAGCGCTCGGCTATAGCAGCATAGTTGCGGTCATAATCATATATCTTATATTAATTTTCCAGTTCAAGGATTTAAAACGCCCGCTTATCGTGCTTGCCAGCATACCGCTGAGCTTTATCGGATGCGGATTTGGTCTTTGGATATTCCAGCTCGACATTCAGGCGACTGCATTGCTCGGACTTGTCAGCCTTTTCGGCATAGTGGTCAACAACAGTATACTGCTAATCGAGGAGATGAAAATTCAGTACGAACAGGGTGTCGAGGTGGAGCAGGCGTGCATAAGTTCGGTCGACAAGCGTTTTCGTCCCATAATGCTCTCCAGTGTCACCACCATCGTCGGCCTCATACCGCTCATACTTGCCGGCGACCCCATGACCTCACCGATGGCTACGGTGTTATTGTTCGGACTTTTGTTCTCGACCGTACTGACCATGGTGGTGGTGCCGACGCTTTTTGCCGTCCAACATCGTAGGGATAGGAAAAGGTGACCGCTTGTACCTTTATACCTTGATATGCGGTATATTCATCGTGCTGTCTTTTCGTGTTTTTAAGGTAAAACGATTATGTTATAGTCATTCAACTTGAAAAACGACATGAGATTGCCGAGCAGAAATTTCGCCT
>CAYJMO010000012.1:0-29504 GCA_964371365.1 uncultured Oscillospiraceae bacterium | reverse complement strand
TTTTCTCGGCGGTGTCCGGCGCTGCCATAAGGTGAACCTTGTGGTTAACGCCTCCCTCCTGAAAAGTTTCCAAAGCGATGCTGGACTCGATGTTGGTTATCTTAGAAAACCCCATCGGGACGTTGTTGACAATTGCGGTGAACTTGTATCCCGGCATCGGTTCGGGGTGATTTGAGAGGATAAGCGGTATATCCGGTATCATAGACTATGCGTCCTTTCATGGGGTTATATTTCAAAGACGTTTTTGGGGGTCTTGTTGACCTCCTTGTGGATTTTTGATATCTCGGCACAATATCTGCGCCGTGTTTTGTGGTCCAGCGTCATAACGGTGGAGTGTTCCCAGTGGTAGTAGTAGCTGATAAAGGACATCTCCTTATACAGCTCCTGCTCCGGATAGACCGCTATTCCGCTCGTGTAAAATTTACCGTCTGCTCAAATTTATGTCCGCATTCGGGGCATACACAGCTGTCCATAATCGGCTCGATAGCATTTATCTGCTGATACATGCTCTGCAAAAATGCAAGGTCAGAGGAGTAGAATTTTTCTACGATGCGTGGGTCGATTCTCGGGACAGTGCCAAGCGATTTTATCACCCTCGACAGCAGGATAATTGTAAGATATCCGGGGTTTGAGACGACGCGCGGGTCGCGCAGTGGCAGAATCTCGTCGGCGGCGGTGGCAAGGCGCATAACACCCCTTTTGTGCACAACACCGTCGTTGTCGACATATCCTTTGGGCAGATCAAACTCAAACTCGGTCAGAAATTGCTCGTCCATTTATTTTCTCCGTTATTTTGATGGTGGTAGGGGGTTCCCCCGAGGAGGTGACCTGCGTCACCCCCTCGGAAAACTGCCCATTAATCAGCTTACTGCTCGCGACGCATCTCTTCAAATGCGAGCTCTACGCTCTCAAATGCAACCTCACTGCTCGTCGCATTAAAGTCGGGAGCGGTGTATTTGCACGGCCAGGCGTTGATAAGCGTCCAGCTTGCAAGGTCGGTGTGAGCGTCGTCCTGCAGGTAGATAACCACGTCAACCACGCGGTCCTCTGCGGCGGACTTTGTGCCGCTGGAAATGCCGGCAACCCAGTCATAAAAGCTCATGTTGTCGGTCATGCCCCACTTGAGTGTGACATTGCCGTACTTGGTCAGACCCGGCATCTTGCGCGGGGAGTTGATTGGGTCGGTACCCTCACGGTACTCGATAACGTCGATGGTGGCGTCAAATCCGCTGACCTCAGAAAAAGCCGCGACATCTATACCTTCTATCTCCACACGATAGTTATACTTTTTGTATGGATAAACATTTATAGCCATTTAATAAACCTTCCTTTCGGTATTATAAGTTGTTAATATTATTAGTCACGACTAAAACTTAGTCTTTCATGAACTGGGTGATGCGGAAGATGACAAACTCTGCCGGACGGGACGGTGCAACGCCGATAACACAGATTAAGCGACCGTTTTGAATGTCCTGCTGGGTCATGGTGTCACGACCGATGTTGACGAAGAATGCCTCATCCTCGGACGAGCCGACCAACGCACCGGTGCGATACATGTCACGCAGGAACGATGCTATTGTCCTTTGAACTCTCAGCCACAACACCTCATCGTTGGGCTCAAAGACTGCCCAGTTGGTCTGTGATTTGATGGTCTCCTCAAGGTAGATGAACAAACGACGAACGTTGACATACTTCCAGAGTGCGTTGCTGGAGCAGGTTCTGCCACCCCAGATGCGGATGCCCTGACCCGGCAGTGCCCTGATAAGGTTGACGCCGCGCGGATTGAGTATGTCCTGCTCCGCCTTGTTGTACAGGCAGGAAAGACCGATACAGTTGTTGATAACCTCGTTTGCCGGTGCTTTGTGCACACCTCTTGTCGCGTCGCTACGGGCATATACGCCGCAGACTGCGCCGGAGGGAGGTATGTAGCTTGCCTTTTTCGCAGCATTGTCATATACCTGCAACCAGGGATGATACATTGCGGCGTAGTCGGAGTCCACGATCTCACGGTGCTCTAACAGCTCGCTCGGTTTGGTGGAGTCCATAGGCATGTCAAGCACTGCAAAGCGGCTTGCAAGGTTTTGGCAATGGGTTACGAGTGCAAGCTGTACAGCCGGTGCTGTTATACCCGGGATAGCCATAATGCTAACGTTGGACAGCTCCTCAAAAGCCATGAGTCCGGTGCGTTTTCCGGGGCCGCCGTCGACGCCGATAAACATGGAAGCGTCGTTGGTTTTGCAGTCGCCGTCGGTACCGCCGCTCAAAAGGAAGGTCGCCTTTGTTGCCGCTGCATCACCGGAGATGGCGAGCATTGGCGGGAAGATGTCATCAACAGCGTTGACCTTGCAGCTGATAAGCTCAGATTTTGATAGTTTGTTCTCGATATACTCCGCCTTAGCCTGATTAAAGGTAAGGCCTTCATACATCTCATTAGCATCGCCACAGCTGACATCGAGGTTCAGCTCGCAGGAGACGATGACCTTTTTCGGTAGCAGGTTCTTGTCGACAACATCCTGCTCAAACTCGTTTTCAAAGTGGATGGAGTTGCCCTGAATTTTGGAAATTCTGTTGTATGCAACGGCGACATCCTTTTCTACGAGAGCAACAACGTCGCCCACGCTGAACGAGGAGGCATTCTTTGCCACATAGCTCTTGGTTGCGGTCGCAACGTCCTCAACAGCCTCAACGAGTTGAGTCTTGGAGACGGATGCGGTGGTGACGGTAACCTTGATGTTGTTACCCCATTTGCCGGGGTTTTTTGCGCTGATTGCAACACTGCTCATTGCGGCGCTGGCGCATTTTGCATCGCCGGGAGCAACACGCATGATATAAGCACGTGAACCCCCGTTTGCGAAGAACTGCTCTACCGAGTATGCAAGAAAACGGTTTTGACCGTATACATTCTCGGCAAGATAGGAGCCGAACTTACGTGTGAAGTCTCCGAAGCTTGATATAAACTCGGGAGTGCCGCTCACGTTGCCCTTTTCTGCCATGCCGACAAATCCTGCGGTTGAGGTGCTTACACCCTCCATCGCCTTCATGCCGGACTCAAATTCTTCAACGTATACACCTGGTGATAAGTATTCTGCCATTTTTTCTTTGGATCGAAATATAATTCGACCACTCCTCCTTCTCTAAATAATTTTTAAGTTTTATTAGCCACAAATTGTCTTTGTTTGCCCGGGGTTGATTACCTGGATAATACCGGCATAGGAACACATGAGTTTGCAGGTATTATCTATCGCCGGAAGTCCTCCAACCAGTATGGTCGGTTTACCCGGTATCCATGGTGCCGCAGTAATCGGAATGCAGGGAACCGGTATTATTCCGCCGAGCGTTGCGGGATTTGCAGGCGATTTGCAGATGCCAAACGGTAGTATATTGACCATCGGGATGATATCCATAATGTTCGCCGCCGGCAAGGTCGTCATGACCTTGGATTTCGGAAGCACCATCATGGGTGACGGAGCAACTCCGAAACTGCACATCAACTGGGCGCCGGTACAAACGAATAATCCCATCCGTTTTCCTTGCCTCCCTTCTGTTTCCCTCTCGCTTTCTTGCGATACTTTCGGCGCTGTATGCGCCTAAACTTCATAGTAGCACCCCCATTCCTTCACCTCGCTTTCAAGGGTGAGTGCCAAGTTTTCATCATCTGCCTTTATGACGGGGATTGTGTACTTACTGTTTATATCACTTATATCAGAGTAGACTCTATTCAGCCGCAAGCCACTCCGTTGTGATCGAAATATCGGCGAGGCTATCTCATACCCTCCGCCGGGGTCCCGCCCTACTATATAGAAAATGCTACGCTCCTTTTCATCTCCCATACAGTAGCAGTTGCCTATCAGTTGTTCGGTGCTGTATCCACCGAGATAAATTATCGTCTTGTTCTCTATTGCCTCGCTTTTTTGGAAGGACAGTCCGGCAACCTCTTTTGACGGAATATAGGCAAGTCGACCTGCGGTTCCTTTGCCGGTCACCCAGTCACAATCGAGGAAATAAATTCCTGCTTTGCGATACATTCGAACCACTATGACCGGTGCCTCACCGCCGTTTTCAATCATGCTGTAGGGTAGCACCCTGTCTTTGTAGTGGGTTGTTGTTATCAGCAGATCCTCGGGAGGGATGTCGCCGGTAAATACATAGTGTCCCTCCGGTTTTTTTATGTATTTAAGCCGTTTACCTGCAACTGTGAATCCAACGACCGAGCCGGTTATGTTCTTTGCCGTGTAGTCATCTATCAGTCGGACTACAAAGCAGACGCTTATCTTAACCATGGCCTAACCTCTCTTTCTCTGAAATATTGTGGTTTCACTAATCGGTGTTAATCTCGGTGCCAAACTCCAGCGAGCGAACACGGACAAACTCGCGGGTGTTGCGTGATGACAGCATGACCGGCGCAACCTGAAAGAAAAGCCCCACCTGATACGGCATGGAAAGCGACGACCAAATCTTGCTTTTTTCATCGAAGGTCATATTGAGCAGTGTTATTCCGGCATCCGCCTCATCGCTGTTTTGATAAGGGTGGGCGAGTGAGATGTTAATCTGCGGATTATCCATCAGTGTCTGGAGCGAGCGACCGAGAATACGTTGCTCCGTCTCGGCACCTATCGCCATCTGTGCCTTGCTATTTAAAAAGAGCATATAGCTGAGCGCAAGTGGTCGGTCCGGCATCTGAAGAGTGTTTTTGCTCCGCGTCGGGGTGGAGGAACGATACTCCGAGAAATCCTTGACGTCGTACAGAAATATTCCGAGCTGAAAGTCGCTGTTCTTGTCAGACGGTGTTGTCAACAGCACCGCCTCCGGCACCTGCACCGGCTCGGGGCAAAGGCTCTCGCGAAGTAGCTTTAGTATCGTATTGCTTACGTCGGCGATGATGGAAAATTCAGCCATATTCGGGGGTTCCTTTCAAGAATTTTAGCGTTCTACCGAGTAGTAGTACATTGTATTTTCGTCGCTTAGCTGGTAGCTGTAGATGTAGGTCAAATCATCGACATATCGTGCATATTTGACAATCTTGCCGGCGTAGTCGATGTTGGATATGCGCACATACGCCGAGTTGGAGGTGTCGGTGCGAAAGACGATGTTGGAGAAAAGTGTCGGGGTCGTCTGCCGTAGATAGTCGATGGCGACACAGTCGTCGATAAAGGTCACGGTGTTATGCTCAAACAGCTCCTCACGCACACCGTCGATGTTCGGCATATCGTCGCCGAAGACGGTCACCTTGGTGACGGAAACCTTGGTTTTGTCAAGGTCCTTTTCGGACTGCCAATTATCGCCGGCTATCTGGAAGTACAGTTCCTGCTGAGAGCCGACAAAGCTCGGAAGCGGCTCGTCGTCGGTGTCGCTCATATTTGAAAGGGAGAGCACATCGCCCGTGTTTTCAAGAGTTGTATAACCAGCGACTATATCGGAAATATCGCCACTCGAGGTCGGCATGAAGTATAAAAGGTCGGAGGATTGTTGTTCCTCATTCGGGTTTTCGGTGGTGTGAAGTTGTATTTTTGCATCTATTGTCAGTATCACCCCTGCAAGCTCGTAGACATAAACCGTGTCGGTGTTAGAATACATTATCCTCGGTGTCTCGCTGAACATCGCCTCAATCTGGGAGAGGTCAGCGTTTAACAGTGCACGGTAGTCTATGTTGCCGTCGTACATTGCGCCGGAGTAGATCTGCATTCCGGTGGAGGAGTAGAGTGAACCGGTGCCCTGTGCCTTGCCCTCGAAGAACTCACCCTCATACCGCTTAGTGCCGTCCTCGAAGTAGGAAATCCCCTCTGCATGGTAGTCGCCGGTGAGGAAGTTGCCGGTGTAGAGCAGTGTCCCCTCCTGATTATATAGCTCGCCTGTGCCGGAAAAATCGCCGTTTGAAAAGCTCCCGGAGTATTGTATCTGACCGTCGGGGTAGTAGGCTGTTCCATTCCCCTCAAAGAGGTTGTTCGCAAACTCGCCGACATACTGCACGGCGCCATTTTCATAGTACTTAATACCCTCGCCCTCGTAGGCATTCTGGACAAACTCCCCTTCATAGACCTTATTGCCGTCACGGTCGTTGAGAGTGCCTACTCCCTCCACAACGCCTGCCGTAATTTCTCCGGTGTAGACCACCTCACCTGTCGAGGAATGGATGTTCGCAACGCCGGTGAAGTCCTTGACCGACATGTCATCATAGTCGAAACTCTCGCCGGTCAGTGCGCCTGACGGTGCCGCCGGAGAAGTCTCAATAGGGTCGGCGAACATGGTGAAATAGAGGAAGATGCCGGCGCAGACGATAAGCACAATCGCCAAAAACACCTTTTTGAATACAAGGAATTTGCCAACTGTGTAGTACTCGTCCTTGCTCTTGGGTTTGAGGGTCAACGTCTGCTTGACAAACTTGGTCAGCGGTTTTACTATCTTCGCCGTCCAGATATTGACGTTGAGCATTCGCGAGGCGGTGGTTATAAACTTGCGAAATGGGCTGGTGATAGCGGTTGTTATCCGCTTAAACAGTGATGTGAAAAAATTCATAATTTATAACCTCCTTCCTCAAAAAATTAGTTGCTGTGCTCATAGAATTTAAATACTGCGCTCGCATTTGAATATATAGTATCTTGCAACATTGTCGTATTGGTTCTCCCGCAAAACAATCGCAAAGAGATTTTTCGCCTCATAGTAGCGTTTGTCGTTGTACAGTTGCATCGCCTTGTCGAATGTCGCCTTGGTCTCGTTTATCAACTGGGTCTGTGCGCCGGGTGATGCATCATAGAAGTCATAGAGCTCATACTGTGCATTCCCCTTGCTCGAAATCTGCCCGATGTTGCGGTAGAAATAGTTGTCCTTATCAATATCTTCAAGTGATTCCGAGGTCACTATCAACCTGCTGGAGAACTCTCGGAACAGCTCCTCATTCTCGGCAATAAAATCCAGCTCACTCGAGATAATCGAGGGGACATATCGGTTCTCATCGCCGCAGATGCCGTAGAAAACACGGGTTTTATGGACGATGAACAATGCATTCACCTTGTTTTGCATCGGCACACCGGCGTTGAGTGCATCTATCCGAGACAGAGCGGTGAGTGCAACATCTGCCGCGCTGTTCGCGCCCTCGGGGCATATTATCTGAAGTCTGCGCAGGTTCACACTGTCCGCAACGGGTGTGGCATCGTATTTGTCGCAGGTCTCGTTGATGATGTTAAAGCATCTGTTGGTCATCTCCTGAAGCGTCGCGGTGGAGGCGGAGCCGTTAAACGACAGACTAACTGTAAGGGTGTTGTAGATTGCCTCGACGCTGTTGCCCAGTTTTATATCGGCAAGGCTCTCCTTGCCAAGCAGTGCGAAGACCTTTTGAGGTATAAATCGGAAATAGGTCTCACTCGCCTTTTGTAGATCATACATCCGCAGGTCGATGTCGGAGGCCATGTTGTTGAACACCTTGACGATGTCGGATAACTCGTCGTTGCTCTCAAACTCTATTCTCACGGCGGTGTTGCCTTTAGAGAACTCCTCAAGTCCACTCTTTATTCTGCCTATCGGGTTGATCACCCTCTTAAATGTTGCATTGAGCAGGAACATCATAACGACTACAAAAAGTGCCGCAAAGCCGATGTATATAAAGAGGAAGATAAGTGAGCTCTCGTCTATGCCGGAGTAGGGAACGCCGGTCTCGATGAGGTAGGTTGTTGCACCGGAGATGCCGCCAATCGGTGTCACGCAGGAGAAGCGTATTCCGTACTTGTCATTTATCATGCCGGTTTGCGCCGTGCCGGTCCCCGCCGCCCTCGCGTAAAGTTCTGCCGCGTCGATGCTCATTCCTATCTCAAACGGATAGAAGAGCGGTGCGTCAAAATCGACGCCGGTGAAAAGGGTCTCTCGCTCAAAGTAGGCGGTTCTGGTGTAGGTTGCGCGGGTGCCAATCTGCGCTAAAAGATATTTATAGCTGTCACTGACATAGTCATATGGGAACTCCATCTCGTCAAAGACTTCTGCCCCGAATAGCGCCGCAAGCAGGTTGCCCTCATCCTGAATCTGTTTTTCGGTGTTTTGTATGACGGTGAGTCGGTTGGAGTAGTAGGCAAAGACACCGAACAGTAGGAGTGCGGCGAGGAGGACCGGCAGAACGGTGAGTGTGAGTTTATTCAGCACCGATTTGTTATTCCTCACATAGCCGATGTACGCCGAGATGCCGTTTATTGCACCAAATATAATGCCTACCGCAATGATTATCTTAAATATAAGGGTGAACAGTGTCGCGAAAAACCCTCTGCCGAGTGTAGTTATTTCGTTTGTCTGTCCGGACACGGTGTGTAGCAGGTCGTAGGAACGCGTCGCCTCGTTTTTAGTCACCGCTAAGAAATTGGTGGTGTCGACCATCGACATGGCGAGAATGTTGATCGGGGTATAACTGCTCTCGCCCGAGAAAGGCTCGGTTCCGCTCTTAAGGACACTGGTCTCGCCGGTTGTCGGGATGAGTGAAAGTATATCACCGCTCTCCTGTTCACCGAGGAGGACTATGTCGTCCAGCACCGTGAAGAATATCGGGTACATGACCCGCTCCAACGTCCTCGCAGGGTAGAGCTCGGTCGGGGCTTCGGCGCCCTCGCTTGCCATAAACAGCTTGCCGGACTTTGCCATATAGATAATGTCCTCGCCGTAAGGCTCTAACTCGTGTATTCCCTCTTCACTGCTGATGTTGTAGGTTCTTGAGTGTTTCGGCTCGGTCGCTTTGTCGTCTCGTAGCTGCTCGGCATCGTAGGAACTTCTTATTACCTTAGAGTCCTGATCGGTGGTGCCGCTGACGAATATCGAGCCGTCGTAGGAAATCCATTTGTAGTTGATGTCGTCGCTGACGAGTTCATGGGTTGCGCGGTGTTTGAAAAACAAGTTTTCTACGTTGTAGACCTCTATACTCTGCGCCGATTCCTCCTCGTCGTTCAATACCTCTTTTAGGATATAGAGGTATCCCTCGTCGTCCAACAACATGTCGAGTATCGAAATGTATCCGCCATCCTCGGTGCGTGGCATGGTAAAGGTGGAGCCAATCGAACCGGAGGTATTCAGATGTGTGATAACTATGTCGTTCTCTTCATAGACTGCCACAACACTCCCTGCCTCGGACGAGTGATGTATGCCGGCGACGCTTTTAATTGCGTTGTTGTTTAAAATCAACTCGGCAAAAAGCAGTACCACAACGGCGATACAGGACAGCACTATAAAACCGGTTCTCTTAATATCGTTCACTTTACCCCTGTTAAATGTTGAATAGTCATTAAAATACGTCTGAAATTGAATAACTATCGTTATAAATCTTCGTCTCCGAGGAACACATCCCCTATCTGTTCAAGTCCGATGTATACATAATTTTCCTCCATCAGCGCGTTTGCTCGCACACGGGCATATATCTGATATGCAAGGAAGATTACCGTCACCACTATAAGCGCCACCGCTATGACCGTCGTCCAGTTCGCACGCACAAACGCGATTAACTGCTTAATTCTGGACCAGATGTATCGCCAACCGATCGCCGGCTCGCTGTAACCGCCCGAAAGCATCTTCACAAAGGCGATGATGCCACTGAAAGAGGTATATCCACCACTTCGCGCCTTGCGGTAGAGCACCTGCAGCTCACTCGGGTATCGGTGCACCGCGCCGGAATATTTCGCCTCGTACTCCACCGAGAGGAGAGTGAACACTCTCGTTGCGACCGCCTTATAATAATCACTGTCGTTCGCCGCCGGATTCCAGTTTGCAAAGTCGATGAAATAGTTGAAAAAGATGTCATGGTTTGCAGTAATGTTGATGTTGCGTTCGTGAAAGAGCAAAAGTCCAATCGATCCGGTGACCTGTGTCTCTGCCGTTGCTATGAGCAGATTTTCGGCTGTAGTAAGGCGTTTTGCATCGTTTGTGCAGAGTATTATCTCCTGCACCGCCAGCCGATTTTCCGCCCGGTAGCTGAAAACGAGATTGAGCCGATCCTCCGTAACATAGGAGCCTTTGTAGTCAATGTTCGTGGAGAAAAGACCGGTGGTCGCGAGTATGTGCGCAACCTCTTTTTTTACTTCGGGCTTCTTTATAGAGACGACGGTATAAAACGCGCCGGATTCACTCGTTCTATCCTCGCATACGGTTATATCGTTCACCTCGTTCACAATGACAGTTCTCACGGTAAAGAGCTGCATGTTTGAAAGATCCAAAATAAAGTTAATCCTTTCAGCTTAATGTTTGTTGGTCTATTCCCCTTTTTTCTTCTTCTGCGTCACTATTGCAAAAACGTGGGTGAATATCTGTGGGTCGCTTATCGCCTCAACCCTTATCTCGTACGCGCCCTCTTTCGATGGTGCGGTGTAGACACCGTTGTTGTCAATCTCACCACCGTCTGCCTCGAGCAGGGTGAAGGTGCAGGGCTCGCTCGGCATGTTGAGGAATATCGGGGAGATATGGGCTGTGCCCTTGGGTGGCAGTACGATGGTGTCGGGGTTGACTACTATCATCTTTTCGTCGGTGTCCTTTTTGACCGCCATCTTGGTGAGCTCGTAGGATTTAAATGCAAACCAGCGCACCCTTATGCTGATGAGACCGCTTGTCTTGCCGGGAAGCAGTGCCAGCACGAATGTGCCGCGCTCCGGCAGGATTTTGACCGCCTTCTCTATGTCATAGAGTCGCTCCTCTCCCGGCGCTGAATCCCCCTCAAATAGGTAGGTGTCGCCGGTGATAATCTCACTGGAGTTGCCGGTCTTGGCGTCGATGGTGATAAACTCCACACCGAAGTCCACATAGACAGTCCCTTTGCCGAGACCATGCATGATCTCGTCGGAGTATAGCACCTCTTTGGTGTCGTAGTTGAGTCCGAGTGGGAAATCGTAAAAACCGCAGGAGCTGTATCGTGCGTTCTCACTCTTGTCAGTGGAAAGAGCCGAGGATGAGTCCTTTGTGGTGGCAACGGAAACGGTGGAGGTTATGGACCTCACCTCGGGATAGAACGCCGAAAGTTTTTGTAAAGTCATCAGTTGTTGTGGGTTATAGCTGTACTGATCATAGGGCGCAGGCGAAATGTTGTCGATTATTACCGCCGACTTTTTGCGGATAAGGCGGATTTTTGCGATCCAAAGGCGTTCATCATAGCTCTCGGTTAAAACCTTGTCCATCGATTTTTCATAGTAGGTTTGCAGGTAATGTTCGCGCAGGTTTACCTCGATGGGTTTGAGCTCGGCGATTATCTCTTTTTTAAGGTTAAACACCTCGTCGTTCTTTTGCAGGGTGAAGTTTTCCACCTTAAACCCTACAGTGCCGCCTATGGTTGCAAGATTTGAATCGGGGGTGAGCTCCACCTCTAAGGTGAACTGCTCGCCGAACGAGAGCTTTTTATTGTTGAGTGAGAGCTCTGTCGCCGCCTCGCCGTCGCCGTTTGTAAAGCTCGGGGTTGCGAGGGTGTAGCTAAAGGAGTATTCCCCTGTGCCCGGCTCGTTGCGGGTTAGCACCGTTTTGACGGTGATGTTACTGCCTTTGGGGACAAAGGTCGGGGTGTACTGCATTAGTTGCACTTCAGAATCACTATAGATAATGGTCTCTGACACAAACTCGTCCATCGGAGAGCTGACATTCGCAACAAGGTTTTCATCTGTGAGGGTGAGTTGGTACTGCTCCTTAATCTTGTTGTGTTTGAGGGTGTCGTCGTCACCGCTCATGACGGAGTAGACCTCGTCCGCCGGTTTTTCTTTGTAGGAAATACCGAGATATGCGACACTGGAGGAAAGCTGTGAAAAACCGTCGATGGTAGGCAACTTGACCACCGTCGTCTCCGGCACGACTATCTCACGACCGGAGGCATCGGTTGCAAGCCCTGCCTGAATGATGATGGAGGTATCATCAGCCATGATAACGCCGAGACCACTCACAATGCCGTTTGCACCACTCATGCGGTTCATGAAGCGCCGTTTGTCGTTGAAGTAACTCTGCTCTGCCTCAAAATCCTTGGCGGTCAGCAGCTTGCCAAAGTAGTAGTTGTTGCGCTCAAAAGGGAAGTATTTTCTGTTAAGCATGTCTCCATTTCCTCTCGTGTCATTTATTTGTATTCTTTGGTATCATTTAAAAGAGCAATCTCAGCCATTTAAGGAAGTCGTCAAACCACCCAAATACTCCTCCCCCGCTCTCCTGTGCTGTGCTGGATACTGCTACCGAGTATAGTCCCGGTCCGTCTACCATTGCATAGACCATGCCACCACTGCGCCGCACCGGGAATGTCGTTATGGTGCCGTCGTTGTTCATTCGCACAATCACCACCTCGGAATTTTCATACCCTGCCTCAATTGGCAGACCAATCTCAAATTCGCCGCTCGGGGTGACCTCGCTGTTGTCCTTCATAAAGGTGACATTGTATAGTTTTGACACGTCCATGCCGAGCTCGCTCACCGCGTCGCGGTGTGTGTCGGAGGCGTTTTGTGAGATAACCGTCATCTCGGCGCCATCCTCGAGGGTCGCGTCGGGGAATGATGCAATGACGCTATTGAGCTCGTCGGATAGAATGTTTTCCTGATAGGTCGGACCACCGTCGGTGCCGTAATAGTCTCGTCGACTTTGAAGACCGTCAAAAGAGGTGTTGCCAATCAGGTTGCCGGTGTGCTCACCGTCGTCATCCTCCTCCGGCTCGGCTACTAAGAAGTATGCCTCAACCACCGTGCTCATGTGCCGTTGTTCCGACACCGCTATCGCCTTGACCGTGACCGGTTTTGTTATTACAATCGGTTCGGTGTAGAGGAAAAGATCGTCGATGTTGAGCGTCGTCGGTTCCGTGCCGTCGGTGGAATAGTATATCTGTGCTCCGGCGGTGGAGGTGGTTATGCTGAGTGCATATCCGGTCTCGATAGTGCCGCCGTTTTGGCTAAATGTCGGTGGGTCGGTGTCCCCTGCCCTTGTGTAGTTATAGGTGACTACATCGCTGTTTTCACTCTCATCCAGCACCGCTATCGCTTTCAGTGTTACGCTCTCACCGGTCAGGATGATGGGGCTTTGGTAAAGGGCACTGGAGGTGGTCGGCTCGTTGCCGTCAAGGGTGTAGAAGATAGAGCCGTCCTTAGAGGTGAGCGTCACCGCCGCGCCGTCGAGGTAGACTGCACCGTTCGGGATATTCGCGGTTGGTGCCGGCGTCTTCTCTGCCATGATGTAGTTGTAGACGACTATGTTGCCGGGCGTTGCACCGTCGGTCGCGACCAGAGCCTTGATGGTAAAGGTATCGCCGGGATTGCCCTCGACCGGCACACTCTCGGTGGAGTCACCGCCGTCGCCGCTTGTGGAGGGAAGTGAGCTGTCGGTGGAGTAGTATATCTTACCGCCGGAAATGGTGGTGGATAGGTTGATGTTGGTGCCGCCCTGCACCACGCTGTCCACAGCCGGAGTGGAGGTTATATAGCCTGCCTCGCTGACAACTGTGTAGTTGTAGACCACCGTCTCACTCTCGGTGTAGCCCGTCGCCGCGGTGTAGACCTTGACCGTGATGTTATCGCCGTAATCGGCGGTGACCACAAAGCTGTTGCCGTATAACAGATCGGTGGCGTCCGCAACCTTGGGGTCGTCGCCGTTAGTTGTGTATCTTATCTCTCCTGCGCCACTGTTGTCAATGGATATGACCGCTCCGGGGTAGATGATACTGCCGCTCGGCAGGGACATTGTGGGTGATTTGAGTTGAGGTGCAACGGTGAATTCATAGAACGTCTCGGCGCTCTGCACGCTCTGTCGCTCTGCCACCACGCGTATAACCATATCCTCGGTCAGGATAATCGGCAGTTCTTCATTAAAGAGTGTGCCGTTGGTTGCGGAGAGGGGCACCGGGACGGTGTTGCCATCTGCATCCACCGTGACTGCATCCGCCTGTGCCTCGGCGAGGGTATCATAGGTTTTATACAGTATGGTGGAGTTTTCGGTGGTGGTGGTGAAGGAAATCGGGGTGTTCCTCGCGACCGGTTGGTAGGGGCTTATGCTCGGGGAGACCGCCTGCACCGGTTCCGGCGGTTGGAATAACAGCAGTGCCTCGGCGCTCTTGGAATAATCGTCAGAGTACGCCACCGCGCGGATGGTAAAGAAGGACTGTGTTCCACTCGGCATGATCGGCACGTTGTCGGTCGCGTATAGCTGGGTGGTGGTGTTTGCGGCGGGGACATAAGAGGTCACGCCGTTTGTGTCGGTCACCGTGTCGACCTGTGGGTCGGTGCTATCGGTGGTATAGAAAATCTGTGCGTTGGAGGTGGAGGAGAAGAGCAGTATCGAGTCGCCCGGTTCCACCACCGCAATGTCGTTGAGGTCGGTGGAGGGCAGGCTGGTCGGGGTGCCTGCCTCCCTTATACGGTACTCGACACGCACGCTGGGGCTGGTGGAATACTGACGCGGGGTTCCGGTATCGACTATCACCGCGACGATAACAAGCGTGGTAGACCCCTGTGCAAAGTTTGCCTCGACTCCACTCGCATCATATAGGTATGTGCCTTGGACATGTCCCTCGGCTGGTGGTATGTTATTGTTATTCTCTAAATATTCAATGTAGGCGTAGGGGTCAGGAATCCCCCCTCCTATGGTATAGTATATCTGGTGATTGCTTTGCAATGCTGAATCGGGATAGAAGTAAAGCGGTTCACCGCTGATGACGGTCGCGCCGTTCTCATAGTGCGGTGTAGGTGCCGGTGCCGCCGGGAGGGCTGTGAGCGTTAAGGAGAAATAACCTGTGGTTGGTTCAAAGTCATTTTCATTACCCACGACCTTCCAATAAACTCTGGTATTCTCGGAGGTAGAATTGAGGAAAAACGATCTATTTTCATACCTTTTTGTGCTACTGTTGAGTGGTGTCCATCTGTCGAGGTCGTTGGTGGCGTTCGGGTTATATTGTACTGCCGGCTCGCCGCCGTTGACGGTGTAGAAGTAGGTTACATCGTTCTCCGATTCACTTCCAGCGGGGTCATATGATAAAGTAATCTCGGTGCTCTCATTAAACGCGGTGTTACCGGTAGGGCTAGGTGACATGGTCACCGTACCCGCAGAAGGTGCTTTTTGATATATGAATTCCTTTTTCTCGCTTTGTTTTACGTATGCATCGGTGTCGACGGCAGGATATAGCTGAACATAAACATACATTGTTGTATATGTCGCTCTTATATAACTGCTCACATCTATATGGTCGGGGTCGGTATAGATAACATTAACCGATTCCACGCTGCCGTCGGGGGAATAGGTGAATACCACCTCACGGGTCGGATATGTGTATTGGTAGCTACTGGGGTATTTTTCAAAGTCGGAATTATAACGAGTTGTAGTAGGTAAAACACGCATTATCGGCAGTTCAATATCTTCATCACTTGCACGCTCATAGCTGACATAGTTCTCAACGTCAGCACTCGGACTGCCGGTTATCGAAACACGGGGATAGTTATCCTGCAAAACCTCATCCGCGGTATTCGCCGCACCATATGTCATGGAAGATACGTTATCGGCGAGAATATACTCCGCTATATTTTCACTGGGGAAAGAGGTAAACAGCTCGCTGTCGGTAACAATATGTGTATCGGTGTAGTTAAAACTAACATTGCCTACATCAAGAATGTCAAAAACTCGGATATTGAACTCCCCTACCTCCGATATCTTATCCGCAACGTTAGATATAAAGATTGCATAAATGGTTATAACGCCGTCCACCGCGTCTGCCTCGGTTACTTTGGGTTTAGTGCCGTCATCGTTTTGATTAAATATTGTACCATTTAATTTTAAATCATCCGGACCGGCAGGTTCATCATAGTCCCATACTATCCAGCCCTCACCGCTCCAGCCGCTCGGCTGTGCGAAGTCCACTATAGCACCATCATCATACGCCTGCCCTGTGGAGTAAATGCTCCCACCTACTCTACTGAGAACAGGGGGTGGAGGTGTTATAAAATCATCGGCATCGAGGTCGACATCCAACTCTTCGCTGACCTCACCACCGACAACGGTGACGGCGCGTATATTTATCTCCCCGGCATATCCGTTGAGGAGATTTATACCGACGTTATGGTTATAAAGCTGATTTTGATTGGTTATATCTAAGTCGGTAGGGTTAATGCTATTAGCGTTATTAACAACATAGTATATCTGCGCCGTGGGGTCGGAGGAGGTGTTGATAAGTTTCAGCGGTGCATCGAGGGCAATATTCTCGGTCTTTTCAAGTATCGGCGCAGAAAGTGCTCCCGCCGCAAACTGCCTGTACCCGAGGACTGAAGCCCCTACAAACTCCCGCTCATAACTGCCGGCACTGCCACGGTAGCTGTACTTGTGGTTGTTCTCGACATTAATGACTATGGTTTTTTCTTTAAGTTGCTGTGTTGTAAAAGAGGTCCCGAAAATATCGTTTATGGTGACTTCTTTTGTGAGGACACCGTTAGAGATGTTTGAATCATCGGCGTACACCCTGTAGACTATCGGGTCAATTCCCGAGGTAAAGGGTGGGGAGGTGGAAGCTATACTTCCCGGGGCAATATTAAAAGTTCCTCCGGTAATAGAGTTGATTTCAAAAATGTCACTTTCGGTATATATGCTCGGGTCAACGGGCACAGATTTAACCCATAGTTCGTCCGGGTCACCTATGCTATTTCCGGACGTATATTCCTGCCATGTGGCACCCTCATCGGTGCTGTAATATATATCACCGTTGTTCTGTGTATCGGACTGAGTGACATTAAGTATGTAATAAGATGTGGGGGTGTTGGTGCCGAGTATGACTGAATTATTGTTTAATGTGATTTTGTCGGTGTTTAAATTGATGGTTTCTATCGGCGAGCCGGTTATTTGAAAGTCGGTTTCGCCGACCGCTTTATAGTCGTGAAGGATAGAAATTTTCTGCGTTGCGAATATTCCGGTATCTACATCATCATATATAAGTTCGAATTTCAACTCAACATCGGTCGGGCCTGCTCCGGTTAGAAAATCATTTGGATCTTCTGTATGATTAAGTTGAAGTTTTTGATCTTTATAAATTAATTGACCAGCTAAACTCGTCGGAATTCCACTGACGTAGTCCCATTCAATATTATAGGTAGCCTCCTCATCATATAGAGAATCTTGCAGGTCAAAGGATATCGGTATATGAAGGGAAAGGGTTCTATTAGGCTCGTTTGAGGAATCACCACCGAAATAATACTGACTGCCTTCTAAAGTCTCATTCTCCGCGACACTCACCGGTATGATTGTTATATCATGCTCATCCGACACCATGCCGTCTGTAGTGGAGGCTACTATAGTAATCTCTCTTGGGGCGGGACTTAAATAACTCGATGATATGACAAGTTTCCCGTAATTATCAATATATATCGGATCGCCAGATGTGTTATTCAGTGCATCTCCGGTTGAGTCTTTCAAGCTCCAAGAAATGTGGCTGTTATCAACACTGTCCAAACCAACCGTATCGACCGTCGCCTGAAAATAGTATGTACCACCGGCAACATAGGTCGGCTCGGGGGGAGTTATCGGTGTTTCCCCGACGGAACCCGATACATTGGTGCGATATGTCACATCGATGTCGGTAATTCCGGTTGCACTTTGCTCAAGTCGCACTGAATTTACCGTGCCGAGTTTGCCCTTGGAGGACATGGTAGCGTTAAGTGTCCAGCTGTACTGCCAGCGTCCTGTGGCGGTGTCAACATTTGAATAGATGGGGTTTGTTGATGTCAACAACAAATCGTTGTTGTTCCATGACGCGATGTCGCCGCTATGATTTGCCGCGAGGGTCAAATCCTCGTTATAAGGGTTGACCAGCCATTTAAGAGCAATATTACCGTCATAGACACTGCCGCTTGAGACGGTTATCCAGTTGTTATCAAAAGTGTTAATGTTGCTAAAGCTGGTCGTTGCATCAACCGGAGCATACATTTTTATATTGCCCGGCAGGGCGGTATCAGAACTGTAGATGACATGGACATTGGTATTTGTTGGGAAGTTGCCGGGATAATGATCACCAGGTTGCCCACCCGACCACACTTCATCCATCGAATAGGACGCACTGGTAAAGCCCCATCCCGTATAACCTGTCGAGCTCCACTCCGAGACAGAGTGGTCAACGGTGTGAGCATTGGTCTTCATATTCACAAGGCCGTTGCTAAAGGAAATGTTGTAATTGTAAACGTGGTCCGGATTGTTGGATGCATGCAGAGGGGCGGGGTAAAGCATACCGATGATACCGCCGGAGTACAGCACGGAGGAGTTGCCGGTGAACGCTGTCACCTCACCCTGCAGCATAAAGTTGTTTATGGTTGTCTTGTTGCCGCTCGTCTCATTCGGATAGTATCGACCGAACATGCCGCCGACCGAAATTTGAGGTGGACTGTAGTCAAACTCATGGACACCCGCCTCGATATTCGCATCAATATAGACGCCGTTAACCGTAACGTTGTCAGAAACGACACCGGCGAGCAGACCGGCACTCATCCTCATGTGGTTATTGCCATACTCCATATCGTTAATTTTCACATAGAACGTCCCGCCATCATCTTCGGTGACTATTGAGACGTTTTCGACTGTGCTGTTACTCGATATGGTGGAGGCGACAAGCCCGACGTAGCCGATATCAAAGGCGGGGTTGGGATTGAAACCGTCGTAGGTGTTATGCTGGTATTCTCCGACATGAACGTCACCGAGCATCTTAAATTCAATGTTTTTAAGTTGAGAATTGTACATTGCTCCGAGTAGGCCAACACCGCCGTGAAGCTCCGTTCTGCCAAAGTCGCGTGACAGGACGGTATTGTCGGGGAAGATAATGCTATGCCCTTGGCCGTCTATGATAACATCGTCAACACGTGTCAGCACATCGACATATAGCCCGCCGCCCGACAATGAGCCGGACAATGTTATATCATCGGTAAGCACGACATATTTGTTACTGCTGTAATCGATAAGACTGTTATACAGCTCGTTCCATGTGCTAACATTTACCACCATTCTATTGCCGGGTGAGACGACCGCTGCCGCCACCGGCAACGAAAGCCCACTTGGCACAAACGGCAGTAGAAGACATATCGTCAGCATCACCGCTATTATTCTTTTTATTTGTTTCATCAAAATTACCACCCCTAATAATTTACTGTGCAAACATTGCAATAACTTGTTGTGAGAAGGTTTTGTTTTGCTTTTTATACTCCGCCTGAGCGGCGCGGATTATCCTTTTCATGTCTATACTGCCACCCTCACTTGCCGCGAGCAGTGCCGCGCCTACTGCGCAGTTGCGAATGCCTGCGCCGGATAGCTCGATATGCTTTGCAAGGTAGCCGAAGTTTAAATCCTCTGTCGGTGCCTCGCTCGGGAAAATGTTCGCCCACATTGCCTCGCGCAGAACTTCATCCGGCATCGGGAACTGTATCATATACCCTATCCTGCGGCGAAATGCCTCGTCTAAATTCTGTAGCAGGTTGGTCGCCATTAATATTGTGCCGTCAAAACGCTCGGTGCGCTGTAAAAGGTAGGCTATCTCAGCGTTTGAATGTTTGTCCGCAGAGTCGGCGGCGTCGGTTCTTCGGGAGAAAAGCGCGTCCGCCTCATCAAAAAAGAGGATGCAATCGGTGTCCTTTGCCTCGTCAAAGACCCTGCCGATGTTTTTTTGCGTCTCACCTATGTATTTACTGATAAGCTGGGACAGGTCGACACGGTAGAGGTCAAGTCCGAGCTCGTTTGCCATCGCGGTCGCCGCCAGCGTCTTGCCGGTGCCGGACGCACCGTAGAAAAGGGCGGTTATCCCCCTGCCGTAGGGGATTTTGTCGGCGAAGTTCCATTCATTGTATATACGCTTTCGGTTGGTGATGAACGAACATATCTGCTTTAGCTGCTTTTCCTGCTCACTCGGCAGTATCACGTCGCACAGCTTTTTGTTGGTGGTGAGCAGCTGTGCATTCTCTAAAATACCGCCCATTCCGGTGCTTTTAATGATTTTCAAAAGTGCGTCTCGATTGTTTGGGTTTATTGTCCCTGCGAGAAGCTCCGCTTTGTAGTTCTGCTGTGCCTTTATCAATCCACCTATAGTGAGGTTGTAGAGTGAGGCAAGCTTTCGCACCTCCTCATCCTCTTCAAGGTTAAAAAGTGTCGTTATCGCACGAGTCTTATCCTTAATGGAAAGCTCGGCAAGCACCCTTTTGAGTATTATTATATCGCACTCAACACTTGGCGATGTATCCTGCGACACAAAGAACAGTAACGGTAATCTTTTAAAAAGTCGATCGGCAAGCTCACACTGTGTCGGGGCATTTTTAATGCACACTATACCGCGGTACAGCTGGGCGGCAACCGCAATCTCATCCGCCGAGCGAGGGTCTGCCTCGGTGGCGTCGACGCACAGCAGTGTCCCGCCGGTTTTGTCTGCAAGGCTTTTAAGCAAAAATTTCCTGCCACTCCCCTTTTTGCCACATAGCACTACCGCGCCGGTCTGTTCATTCGCGACTATTCCGCCGCAAAAACGTTCAACTTCATGGAGGATATCCTCGTCATGGAGCAACGGTGCACCCTCATTAATGACTAAACTCACTCCCGCAATTCCGCCAAACTCGGTATCGGTGATAAAACGGCGTACAACGTCACAAACCGCCCTACCATCCTGCCCGGGTGAGAATAAAAGATGTAGCCTCTCCCCTGCCGTGCACATCTCGGCGAGTTCTGACAGCTCGGGAGTCACAAGATATCGATAAAGTCGGTCGGCACAGATACATAGCGCAAACGTCTCACTCTGTGACAGTGAAAAGGTGTCCTTTATAAATCCGATGGGGGTGAAAAAGTCGGCACCGTCCTCGCTTTTGAGTATCTGCTGTAAAAGCTGTTCATCATACTCTTTTGCAAGACGTGCTATCGCATCTTTATATTGATGTATGCCGTTTATCTCCATCACCTTTGTCGTATTCCCTTATATATGTGGTTATTCGTCTTTATTGTCGTCGGTCGGTGCTTCCAGTGCCTCGTTAGCCGACTCAAGCGCTTGTTCCTTGACCTTTTTATAGTATGCGAATATCTCACGCTTTTGATAGTCGAACGAGAAGTTGACCTTGCGAAAAAACATGGAGGAGGCGCTCTCCTTGCGGTTGATGATGCTGTTTATCGTCTCCTGCTGTTTTAAGAGCATATACTGGTTTTTGCGCGTCGTCGTGAGGTACTTTGCGTTGCCGGTGAGTGCGAGCTCGTGTGCCTGGCTTTTGAGCCGTCTGTCCTCCTCCACCATCTTCGCACGCTCCTCTTTGTCTTTATAGCTCTGTAAAAAGGGCATCACCTTGGCAAACGATTCGAGGTTTTTCTTTATAATGTGGGGGCGCAGAGTCCCCTCACTCCATGGTTTTGCGTCCTTTTTGTAGAGTATCGACGCCGCGTTACTGCGCCGCTTTGCGGAGTATGCGACGTTTTCCGACTCGGTCTTGAGGCTGTTGTACATGTTGTCCTCATCGAGCTGTCGCTGGTACTGTGAGGCGACCGTGTCATAAATCGAGGGCTTGATGTTAACGAATAAAAAGGTATTCTCCTTTTGAGGGTCGTATCCGAGTTGGACGGTCCCGAACATGGTGTCATATTTCATCAGTCGGTCGGAGCCGAGAAAGTTCTCCCTTTCAAGATCTTGTAGATATCCCTCAACCCTCGCATGTTCTAAAAAGTGACTTTTGACTATGTGTGCCGGTGCGGATAACCTTGTAAGTGTCTCCTTACTCTGTTTAAGGTCAAATTCCTTCGGCATTATTTTATTTTTCATCACCGCCAAAACCACACCTTTACTATATATTGATTTCGTTATATTAATAATAACAAATAAAAATGAAAAAATCAACTGTACTTTAGGATAGTTTTCCACTTTATTTTATGTTGAATTTGAGCGTTTTATATTAAAGTCATGCTTTTCGTCTTGATTTTTTCCACAACATGCGATATAATTACTACAAAAGAATATTGATGGGCTTTAAAATTGAATAACAAGCATGTATCATCATATATAGTATTGATCTTTGTCAGCATATTCCTTTTGATGCTGTTTTATGCACAAACGGAATATATGCAACAAAAAACAAACCTCACCGTTGTTTATTCCGAGGATGGTGTGTATGATCTTAGTGAATTTGATCTATCCTCCACACTTGTGACATTGGACGGCAATGTCGAACACATTGAGGGTGTTATGCTCACCCCTGAGGAGTTTACACTGCGTGAGGAAGAGGCGGTTATCGGCAACCCCATCGACACCGATATCGGCAGAACGGCACGCCTGACCATGCTGATGCCGAGTGACGAGGACTACACGTTTTTTGTGTGGGGTGACTATGCCAGAGCCGTCTATGTCAATGGTGAATTTGCAAACAGTGCCGGCACACCGAGCATCACTGCCGAGGGTTTTGAGCCACAGTATAAGAGAATGCTAATTCATGCCACGGCGACGAATAATGAACTGCAACTTGTCATACAAGGTGCAAACTTTGTCCATCGAGAAGGATCGAGCTATCATACTCTCATTATCGGCAATTCAGAGTTGTTGCTCTGGTATTATAACTTCAGCATTATTATAGAAGTTTTGTCGGCCGGTATCTGCCTGACCCTCTTTTTAATCTATCTAATTATGGGTATAATCACAAAAAACTACAACATCAACATATATTTCTCACTGCTGAGTCTTGTCTGGTTTTTGCGTCTCGGGTTTATCGGCAACAAGTTTTTTTTCAACGTCTTCCCCGACCTGCCCTGGATAGTAGCGATAAAGACTGAATATATCACCCTAACCCTCACCGTCGTTCTACTAATATATATCGTAAATTATCATGTGCGGGAAATGTTGAACACAAAGCCGCTTTTGCGCTCCGGTTATATCTTTATCGCACTGTCGGTATTGTTTTTGTTCCTCGACTCCAAAACCATGTCATACTTTATCTTCTTTATTAATGCTTCGTTTATCGGATTGATAATCTATGTTACGATAGGGATCATAATTTGGCTTTTTTCAAAGGCCAATCGTCAACGTGTAGATTTTCCGAGAAGTATTGTCATTTTATCCATGATACTGCTTTTTGTCTGTGCTATCAGCGATGGACTTTATTATCTGAATCTCAATATTTTTGACGACACTCTTGCCGAGATGGGTGTCATTGCTTTTGCGATATTTCAGGCGATAGCGCTATTTTATATCAATGTTCGCGAGATGGAAAAGGTTCAAGGTGAAGAAAAAGAGATGCGCATACGCGCATTGGAATTGGAGCGATTTTTGCAGATGAAATCTCACTTTGTCGGCATAGTAGCACATGAGATAAAAACTCCACTTGCGATAATTATGGGCTCGGCAAGCGACACCCTCGACCTCATTAACGACGACGTTCAAAATAACATCGTCGAGATACAGCATAATCAAGCCCTCATAAAAGACACTGTTATAAAGGCCAACGAGACGGTTTTTGACCTCCTCGACACCACCGCGCTTGAAACCGGTCGACTCAGTTTAACACGTCAATCGACCCTGATTCGCAACCTGATCTATGATGTCATAAAACAATACAAAAATCAGTTGGATAAAGGCGGCAACCGTCTCGAGCTGACCATTGAGGAAAACTGCTCACCGATTTTTGCAGATGAACAGCGTCTGCGACAGGTTCTGCTCAACATTCTTTCCAACTCCGCTCGACATACCTCCAACGGAGTTATCACAATTCAATTGAATGAGGATGAGAAATATCAATATATTACACTTTCAGACAACGGCGACGGCATCTCACCCGAAATTTTAAACAAACTCAAAAACGAGTATGTCGACGGTGGACCGCACGGCTATCGCGGGGGTATAGGCATCTATGTATGCAATCAGATAATCATCGCACATGGCGGTGAGTTTTCAATAACCTCACAGCTTGGCGACGGAACAAGTGTCAAAATAAAATTACCTATATGAAGAAACCTCAGGAGGTTCTAACTTGAGCTTGAACAGCAATACCATATTATTGGTGGAGGACGAACCAAATCTCTTGGAGTATAGTCGTCGAAAGTTGATACGCGGCGGCCACAATGTCCTCTCGGCGAGCACCCTTGCAGAGGCTCGAAAGGTGCTTTGCGACTCAAATATCGACCTTGTGGTGTTGGATATCATGTTGCCGGACGGTAACGGACTGGATCTGTGCCGTGAAATAAAAGCGTCGAGTGACATTTCGGTGCTGTTTCTGACCGGAAAAACCCAAATTTCCGACCGCGTGGCGGGGCTGGACGGTGGCGGAGACTACTATATGGTCAAACCGTACGACCTCGACGAATTCCTCTCTGTGGTGAACAGCCTTTTACGTCGGTCGGTGCGTCACAACTTTAAAGAGGTGGGTGGAATCAGCCTTGACTTTGAAAAAATGACCGCCTCGGTTAAGGGACGAGACCTCATGCTCACCCCGAAAGAATTCACCCTGCTCGGAGTGCTTGTAAGGCATCAAAACACCCCTATCAGTGCAACGGAGTTGTACGATAAATGTTGGCCAAACAGCGAAAACAGTTATAATAACAGCATGTTGTGGGCACAACTCTCACGACTTCGCAAAAAGTTAGAATCGGCGGGACTGTACTATATTACCAGTGTCAGAAATCAGGGTTATTGTCTTGAAATTAAGGAGTAAGTGCAATCCCCATTTTTATGATCATTCCTTTCTCGATGTTTTACGGTTTTGCCACATGGTGGCGAAATTTCAGCGTCTTTAGCTGAAAAGGAATAAAACTTAATGCTTGAAGATTTGTTTTTAAACTTCAACCTTACAATTTTGTAAGAATTCTTTATTTTGTGAATTAATAGTGTATAATAATATGTGTATAGATATTTATTAATATGTAAGGAATGGGACGCAGTATGGAGTTAACCACCGTAAAAGAGCTTGTAAAGGAGCAAAAGTTTAAGGAAGCACTTTCGACTCTTTGTGACACGGATTATAACAGATTGAGCATACCCGAACTACGGAATTTAAATGCAGTATTGCAGGAAATTCCTATGGAACTGCGCTCAAAAAGCGGAATACATATCACCCAGCAGTGTTATATCTGCAAAATGTTAGGCGATCATACCGGATTTGAGCAGTGGTATAACATGTTAGTGACACTGCGCGACGGAGTTCGAGGCGGTTCAGGAGAGCGTGACAGCTTGGAGAACTGTATCAGCCGTGTCAATGTCATGCGAGCTAAGACCAACAATGCACAGACACTTATCCTGCTCTCCACCCTCTCCAACGACGGTGAGACGGGGCTCAAAGCGATAGGCATAAATGCGACAGCCAAGCGCCCGAGCGTGCTTCGCGGCAATAAGGACTGCTCTGAATGGGGCAAGTATTACAAGGCGGTGCGCAGTATACTCCTGCCGGTGCTCTCCACCCTAACCGGCTTTGATGGCAAGGGCGCTGTCGAGCTTGCGGTGGGCGAAATCTGTCTCGAGCGCGGGGATTTTAACGGTGCTGTTATGTCGCTCGGCGTTGCAGTCAATTCCGAACAGGCCGACATTCGCTTTGCGGCAAGATGTGTGCTTGCACGTCTTTATATGTTGGAGGGCGACACCGAAAAGTCGTCCGAGATGATGTTGCTCGCCGAAAATATTGTCAAGGATGGGGAATTAAGCTGGCTTGAGCCCAGCCTTGCGGCAACGATTGCCGACATGGCAATCTGCACCGGCGATAAAAATGCTGTCGAGGCATGGCGTGCCGGTCTTGAAGACTTTTATAAGGACAAGGTTCTGCCGGATACCGAATATGTTAATATAATTCGAGCAAAAGCGATGATGTCCGCCGGTGAGTGGCGAGATGCCGCAATGCTTTTGCAGGGACTTATAAACTATTTTGACGAGCTATCCCGCGCCCTGGATTCCATCGAGTGTCGCGTGCTCTGCGCCCTTTCTCTCATGCAGATGGACGATGATGACAAGGCGGTCGAGATGCTCGGTGATGCAATCGAGATGGCGAGACCGTATAGCTACACCACCGTCTTTGCGGACAAGGGCAAATTGATGTTTCGCCTACTCGGCAAGTATGAAAAGATGACGGGTGAGGGTTCCTCTCGCTACTATGAGACAATTTCGGCACAGACCAGAGCGGTTTCACTCAAACTTCCCTCTAAATTTGATTTTATCAGCGGCATTGAGGAGTCACCGAGCGGCCCTCCCGAACTCACCGACATGGAGCTGAGAATACTACAGATGATAGACGAGGGTGCAAGCAACAAATCAATCGGTGTGGATTTGCAGATAAAACTTACCACCGTAAAATTCCATATCAAGAATATCTTTGAAAAGTTTGATGTGGCCAGTCGGGTGGAACTGCTTAAAAAAGCACGCATGTATAAGATGTTGAGCTAAGATTGGGGCTGTTGCAATATGAATGCAACGGCCCTGTTTTATTAAAAGGAGAAAAAGTCTATGACACGTCGGGAAATTGTAATCAACGCACTTAATCATCGGGCAACCTCCCCTATTCCGTATCATATGGACTTCACCTATCAAGCACTTGACAGGTTGATGGAATATACAGACGATGACGATATCGAGAGCAAGATGGGCAGCTGTATCAGCATGACACAATACTGGGGCTGGCCGAGCGAGATCAAGGGAAATCGTGACATGTATCTTGACGAGTTTGGTGTCGTCTGGAATCGCTCCGGCGCGGACAAAGAGATAGGTGTGGTGGAAAATCACCTCATCCAAGATATCGAGGATTATGACTACCAATTTCCAACACCCGATATCCCCCGTCTTAGAAATGATATCGAACATATGCTCCGCACTTGTGGTGATCGATTCAAGATTATCGGATTTGGTTTTTGCATGTTTGAGCGCAGTTGGAGCCTCATGGGCATGGAAAATGTCTTGATGAGCATGATAAGCTCTGCCGACGAACTGGAAAAACTGTATGACGATATTTGTGACTATATGTTGCGCCTTGTAGATGTTGCCCTTGAGTATGACGTTGACGGCATCTATTTCGGTGATGATTGGGGACAGCAAAAAGGGTTGATAATGGGACCGGAGCATTGGCGTCGGTTTATAAAGCCCCGAATGAAGCGTCTTTATGGTCGGGTCAAACAGTCCGGCAAATTTGTGATACAACACTCATGTGGTGACTGTTTCGAGATTTTCCCCGACCTTATCGAGATTGGTCTTGATTGTTATCAAACCTTTCAACCGGAGGTCTATGACATACATGAGTACAAACGGCTGTACGGCGACAGGCTCGCGGTATGGGGTGGAGTCTCCACTCAACAGGCACTGCCATACCTGAGCGAAGAGGAGATCAAGGAGGAGATTATACGTGTCGCCGGCGCACTTTTCAAAGATGGTGGACTAATTATCGCCCCTACCCACGCACTCTCGTTTGATATTCCGCCGGAAAATATCCTCGCAATGAATGAGGTTTTTCTTAATCAGGAAAAATATTTCGGCTCTTTTCAGTCTCAATAATATTTGTTTTTATCCATTTTATCGATGCTTGTTATCAGTTTTGTGTATTAACTTAATAAAGTTTATATATTTCCTTAATAATTTGTTAAGATGCGACATGTAAAACAGTTGCATTTTTAGTCCTGTCATGTTATAATATATTTGTCAAAACAACTAAAGGTATTGTGGTGCAAAAATATAACAAAGTAAACTATATCTATACTGTTGAGACCAATTGTAAAGGTTGCAACAAGTGTATTTTTGTCTGTCCGACTAAGGCGAACCGAGCCTATTGGGAGAACAGCAGAAACATTATAAATATAAAAAGTGGGTTTTGTATCTCGTGCGGCGAGTGCATCTCGATATGTGACCATGATGCACGGGACTATGTCGATGACCTTGATTTGTTTTTTAATGACCTGCAAAATGGGCAAGATATTTCCCTTGTGGTAGCTCCCGCCGCCTATCAGAATTTCACCAACCTTAAAAAGGTTTTAGGATATTTAAAGTCTCTCGGTTTAAACAAAATATATGATGTCTCTTATGGTGCCGACATATGCACCTGGGCGTATCTTAAGTACATTGAGCGCAACAAGCCCAAGACGGTCATAGCTCAACCCTGCCCTGTCGTGGTCAGCTACATTGAGAAATTTCATACCGAATTACTCCCTTATCTATCGCCGGTCCAAAGCCCGGTTATTTGCCTTGCAACAATACTGAAAAAATACGATAATGTGACGGACAAATTTGCATTTTTATCACCCTGCGTCGGTAAAAAACGAGAGTGTAACGAGGAGAGCACCGGCGATGTTTTGCACTATAACATCACCTTTGCAAAACTCTATGACTATATAACGGATAACAATATTAACCTTGACGATTATCCCGAGGCACAATTTGACAACATCGACAGCTCTATCGGCCTTGCATTCCCCCGCCCCGGTGGTTTGAGTGAAAATGTTAAGTACCATCTCGGCAACGATGTTTGGACCAAACAGATTGAGGGCGTGGCAAACATTGAACGGTATTTTGGTGAGTTGGTGGATGATATCAAAAACGACAAACCTGTCCCTCTTCTGATCGACGCCCTTAACTGTGAACATGGATGTAACATCGGCACCGGCACAAAAAAGACCGCACGGTTTAACGATATAGACTATAAAATCAATGTTCGCAAAGGCGAGGTTTTGCAGGATAACACTGCCCGTTTAATGAATTATTTTGACGAGAATTTAAGGTTAGAGGATTTTTTCAGAGTCTACACCGACCGTTCCTCCGACTATGCGAAACCGGACGATGTTAACCTTGACCCCATCTTTGAGGCACTTGGCAAAAAATCCTTTCAGGACCGCAACACCAACTGTTTTTCTTGTGGATACGGCAGTTGTGAGGCGTTTGCCTACGCCATAGCCCACGGCGACAACCACATCAATAACTGTCACCACTTCCTGTTGGATAAGTTTGTTTCGCTTAGCACCATCGATGTGTTAACCAACGTCTTTAACCGATACAGCTATTTTGAGACCCTCTCTAATTTGGAGAACAGCCACCCGAACCTGCTGGGAGTTCTCTTCGCAGATATCAACAAGTTAAAGGAGACGAACGATACCCTCGGCCATGATGCCGGTGACGAGCTTATTATTAATGCAACCGCTATACTTAGACAATTTTTCGAGAATAATATCTACCGTATAGGTGGCGATGAATTTGTTATCCTTGAGATCTGCCGCACAACCGAGAGCTTTATCGAAAAGGTCAACGAGCTTAAAAGAACGTTATCGCTGGATAAGTCTGTACTGTTGTCTGTAGGCTACTCTTTTAGTCACTCCCACTCAGAATTATCCGACAAGATAAACGAGGCGGAGAAAAAAATGTATATCGACAAGGAGGCTTTCTATAAGACGCACTACCGATACGATCGACGTCGCTAATACTTTCGGACTATACATACTTTTGATGGTATATAGTCCTTTAACCCTGAAAACCGACACATCTTCCAACTATTTTTGCGACTAATTGAAAAACACGAAAATATGTATTGACTTTGCACCCTTGTTTTGATATAATCATTAAAGATAATGTCGGGGTGTGGCTCAGTTTGGTAGAGCGCTGCGTTCGGGACGCAGAGGCCCGG
>CAYJMO010000011.1:29377-30501 GCA_964371365.1 uncultured Oscillospiraceae bacterium | reverse complement strand
TAATATTGATTAACTGCACCATATCATGGCTGTTGATAAGGCGCACCGAGCTGAAGCAGTAAACTTATATAAAATTTAAAGGGGCGATCATCGGTCGCCCCTAAATGCATGATAAAATAAATAGCACTATTGAGTATAAAATATCTCGGTGAGTGGTGACTCGGGGCCTAAGAACAGCACATTGTCGTCACGTCCGGCAAGGCTCGCCTTTGCCGCATCAAGTGAACGCAGGAAGGTATAAAACTCTGCTTTTGCAGGGTCGTTGTACAGGGTCGAGAGGATGGTCATATACTCCGCCTCACCCTCGGCGATGATAGCCTGCGCCTCGGACTCGGCACTGCTTATCATGATCTGCACCTCGCGGTCGGTGTTAGAGCGTATCATCTGCGCCTCGCTCTCACCCTCGGCGGTATAGCCGGCGGCGATGTTGTTACGCTCTGAAATCATACGTTGATAGACGGCAGATTTGTTGTCGTCCGGCAGGTCAAGGCGTTTTGTCTCGACCGCGCTAATCTTAATGCCATACTCCCCCATGCTGTCACCGACACCGAGCAAAATTTCCTGTGCAAGCTCGCCGTCCCGTCCACTGATGACATCGTTTTGCGGCATGGAGCTGATGGTGTTTTTAAGGCTGTTGTAGACACTGCTCGAGATACGACTCTCGGCATTTGAGACAGAACCGTTAAGGGTCTGTATAAAGGCACGTGGGTCCACTATCTGCCACATGACAAAACTGTCCGCAACCATCGTCTTTTTATCCTCGGTTATGACGTCGGAAATTGGCAGGTCATAGAGCATGATTTTGTTCGGCAGTTTGCTGGTGGTCTGGATTATCGGAATCTTAAATCCGACCCCCGGATTTTCATATATCTCGACCACCTCGCCGAACTGGCGCACGACGGTATATTCACCCTCGTTGGTGATGACGAGGCAGTTTACTATTGCGATTATCAGTATCAACACTACGGCGATAACCGTTATCTTGATTTTATTATTAGCCATCTTTATTATCCTTTCAAACGTTATCTGTTACCGCTCTTGCTCAAACCCCTCGGCGACGTACTCGTCCGGAGTGGGCTCTGTGATGGGGAGTGTCGAGGTCGGTTGATACTCCTCCTCATCAT
>CAYJMO010000011.1:17213-29367 GCA_964371365.1 uncultured Oscillospiraceae bacterium | reverse complement strand
CGGGTCGATACCACCCTGATCAAAGATGTTAAGTGTGTTGCCGGAGCCGTCCTGAATGATCACGCGCAGACCGGGCAGAATACTCTCCATCACCTCATAGTACATGCGCTCTTTGGTTATCAGTGGGAAACGCGCATACTCCGCATACAGCGACTCGTATCGTGCGAGCTGACCGTTTGCCTCATTTATACGGGATTCCATCTGACCCTGTGCGCTCTGCAAAATGCGGTCTGCCTCCGCCTCGGCGGCAGGTATCTGCTCGGAACGGTATTTGTTGGCGGTGTTAACAATTGTGTCCGCTTCCTGCTTCGCCGTCTCGACCGCCTTAAACGCGTCGATAACCTCGGCGGTGGGCGGTTCTGCATCCTGAATAGTGATGTTAACCAGCTGTAAACCGATGTTATCCTGATCCAATCGGGCTATGATCTTGTCCTTTATCTCCGATTGAATTTGGTTTTTGCCGGTGGTTATCACGTCGTCCACCGGATAGAGGCCGATGGTGTCACGGATGAAGCTCTGTACAATATTTTTGAGTATATATTCCGGCTGCTCGCTGGCATAAATATACTGCACCGGGTCGGTGACACGGTATTCCGCGAAGAAGTCGACGTTGACAAAGTTAAAGTCAGAGGTTATCATCAAACTCTCATCCGGCAACGACTCCCCGGTGTATAGGTCATAGCCGATAGCAAAACTGTTGATGGTCATGTCGACGATATGCACCTGTTGCACAAACGGGATTTTAAAGTGCAGTCCGCTGGAGGTGACCGCCTCCGGAGTGCCGAGCGTGACCACGACCGCATTCTCCTGCTCGTTAATAATGTAAAACGAATTTAATCCGATAATTGCCACCACGATTATTACAATGACGATGCCGACCTTGCCGGCGATCCCTTTAATAAACTTGTTGCCATCGGTGGGTTTCATGTCCTTGAAGTCCATTCCTTACCTTTCTATAAAAAATTGCTTGCTTGAATTCTAACACATTGTAACATTAAAGTCAAAATAAATATTTTAAAAGGGTTTGACGAGGTCTCAGGGCTCTTCTCTTGACAAAAAAGGGCATAATATGGTATAATTCTTTAAATATGTATCGGAGCCTTTGTCTTGACCGAGATAGTGTTTACTCTAATAAGTTTAATTGCTCTGGGCGTTTTCGCCCTGTTTTTTGTCTGCGTTTTCAATCTACCGAGCCCGACAACCCCACTCGTTGCGCTCGGTTTTTCCATGCTGTATTTTATATTGTTCGGCGTGTTCGGGGCGCTGATTATCGGCGGTTATCTCTATTTCATATCAGCTTTAATAATCGCTTTACTTTTTGCCTTGAAAAAAATCCCGATAAAAAAACCCTCCTTTGGGTTTGTCTTTTTTTTCGCTGTGTCGGCGATTATGATTGTGTTTCTCGGTCTGCGAGAGCCGCCCCTTAACTCGTGGGATGAGTTTAGCTTTTGGGGCACCGCGGTAAAGTTAACCCGATTAAACCATGAACTGCCTGCTGCCGTTGAGTTCGGCTGGCCGTGGGTGGCATCTCAAAAGGTGGGGCTTATTGTGATAGGCTACCTCTTTAACTTCATCGGTGAGTATGAACCATGGCGCATCTTTGCAGGGCTTAACGTCCTTGCTCTATCGGTCGCGGCGACACTGCTCACACCGATAAAATCGACCATCAAGGCATCGATAGGGGTGATAACAGCGGTAATATTATTCTTTACCCCCTATGTTTTCACTGTCATAAGACAGCCGGTCTTGCCAAGCGATATATATATGAGCGCCCTTTCCGACCTGCCGATGGCGTGGCTTTTTGCCGGCGTGATAGTATTGTACTTTTTGATCTCCGGTGAGGGTACACCTACCTTGTCAGGGAGGACTCAACTCTGGCCGATGGCAATAATACTCGCGGCGCTGACCATGACAAAGGATACCGCTTTGTCTTTTGCATTAATAGCGTGGGTAATAATCTCTTTCGACATGTTTTTAACGGGCAAAAAGATTTCCTTTTTTTCTTTTGAGGGCGTGAGGGCGCGGATTTTTCACTCTCTTTGTATGCTTCTTTCAATTCTTGTTGCATTTTTCGGATGGACATTCTATATCGGTGCGGTGACCTCCGCCGACCCACTCGGCAATATCGGTGGCAGTGAGGAGCTCGGCATGGTCGAGATGTTAGTGCTCGGAGCGTCGGGGTTGTTTGGCATCAACGTCTCCGAGAACTTTTCCGACACCATGTCCGGCATGACAAATGCCTTTTTCACCCTGCCGATGTCCATGATAGGTTCCGGTGTACACATCGTCCTTTTCATCCTGCTTATCCTCACCGTCTCGGCGATCTTTACCACCGAGCGGACACACCGCCTGCGCTGTATCTTGTTTACGGTTTTGTCCACCCTCGGGTTTGTCGCCTATCACACCTTTATCGGCTTCACCTTTGCGTTTGTGTTTAAGGACGATGTAAGCAGATATCTTATCGGCTACGAGCGGTATATATATCCCTACTATATGGCATGGTTTGTGATCGCCCTTTTCCTCCTCTCGCTCTCCTGTTTTAAACCGCTGAAGCGATTTGTACCGCAAGGACTTCTACTGTCCATACTCTGCCTTTTTGTGCTACAGTTTTACCGCTATATTCCATCCGGTATGACCTTTTTGGACTACCACGACGGTTTTCTTCACGAGCGCCATGAGACCATAGCTACCGCAGAAGATATTGTAGCTACCCTCGGCGAGGGGGAGCAGGGTGAGATCTATTTCATCAGTCAGGGGGACATCGGACAGCGGTGGTTCCAGTTCTCGGGAGATATTTTTCCGTTGCAGCTCTACTATAGCTTCGGTGGTGGCACCTTGACACTCCCGGGTGGTGGAGGCGATCACGAGATGACCCCGGAGGAATTATATAGCCATGTGGTACAGAGCGATTGCGATTTTGTGTTCGTAGAACGAAGCGATGACGGTCTTTTACGTGACTTTTCTATACTATTCGACGATGCACTCGAATCGGTGTCTTTGGGCGGCAGTGCGCTGTACTCCGTCCGAGAACTGAACGCAGATGTAGGCTTTTATCTTATAGACGAGGTGGGTGCATGATATCATTTGTGAAAAAGCATACCCTTGTTTCCCTTTATCTCGCTACATTGGGCCTATACCTTGCCGGCGCTTTTGTAGGTTTTGGCGTGGATGCGCTCTCCATGTCGCCCGAACAATCTGTTGATGTTGCCGAGTTGGAATTGTCCTATCTTGAGATAATAGATGATAACACCCTTATATCGACCGGTGATGATCCTCAGATCATTATATACGGTGACGATATCCGCAGTGTTTACTACCGACTGCAAGGACAGGCAAATGGGACGGTTGCGGCATACTACACCTATGGTGATACTGACTATTCCGACTTTAATCGGCTTACTCCTGAATTTGGCGAGAGCGGTGAGGTGCTGTATACATTCCCACGAGAAAAGATAGATAAAGTGCGCATCGACCCCGGCAGTGTCGCCGGTGAGGAGTTTGTCTTTGAGGAGCTGACCATCAACAAGAATATACCTCTGTCGGACTATATAATACCGAGTAGCCGACTTTTATTGTTTCTTATAATACTTCCCTGTATAATATATGCCGTACTTAGTCTTATTTTTAGCAATGATGCATCAGCCGAAAACAGGCGAATCGGGGCAATTTAAGAGGAGAGCTATATTCACCCTGAATAGAATATGTTTATGATGGTAATGATATAGTCATTCAACCCCGAAAACGACATGAGATTACCGAACAGAAATTTCGCCTATCAAGGCGGAGGATTGAGTAATACTCCCGTATTGCGATTGACGACAACGTAGATAGACGGAATTTCTGCCGGGAAGATGTGTTGGTTTCGAGGTTGAAGGACTATAATATAAATGAGCATTTTTTGGGGGCAGAGATGGCACTTTATACCGACATCGCGACCGAAATATACAAAAAGAGTGACGGCATCATACCGCAAGGGGTGGAGACACAACGCTTTTGCGCGGTGGATATCGAGGTTACAAGGGTACTCATCCGCCGAGGGGGACTGAACCGCGCAAAGGGCAACTATTCCATTATCGACATGCCCAACCTTGCGTTGGTGGACGATCGAAATGACCGCTATATCTCCACCGTTGCTACAGAACTTGCCCGCCTGCTCCCTAAAAGTGGACTTTTGATGGTCATAGGGCTGGGAAATGAATCGGTGACGGCGGACAGTCTCGGCCCACTGACAACACGCAAAATTTTTGTGACAAGACGGCTTAACGAGGCGGCGGACAATTCCGATCTGCGCCTGCGTGATGTCTGTGCTTTTACCCCCGGTGTGGTCGGCAGGACCGGCATAGACACGGCGGAGAGCATCTCGGCGATGGTCAAAAAGATAAAGCCGGCAGCGGTCATCTGCGTCGACAGCCTTTATACCAACGAGCCGCGACGGCTTGGCTGTACTGTGCAGTTGACCGATACCGGACTTTCCCCTGCGGGAGCGTACACCCTTAACGCCGAGACGCTCGGTTGTCCCACCATAGCGCTCGGGGTTCCGACCATGAAACAGCACAACAGTGCGGACGGTCAGCTGATAGTCACGGTGCGACAGCTGGACAGCGTGATGGAAAAGGCGTCCAACATCTTGGCGCTGTCCATCAACAGGGCGATACAAAAATCCTTGACAACGGCGGAAATAAGTTATCTTGTAAGTTAAAAGTTATTGAAAGGAAAACACCTTGAACAAAAATAATTTAATACGGGCAATCTCTAAAGACGGTTCGGTGGTGGCATCGGTGGTGAACTCCACCGAGCTGGTTGCCGAGATGGAGCGACTACATAAACCCTCTGCCGTCATAACCGCGGCGCTTGGACGACTGTGTACCGCGGCGGCATTGATGGGGGCACAGCTAAAAGGGGATAAAGAGAGTATTACACTTCGTATCAACGGCGGCGGTCCTGCCGGAACGCTGATGGCGGTCGCCGATGCACACGGCAACATCAAAGGGACAGTCACGCACACCGTCCTCGACCTGCCCTCCAACGCATTCGGTAAGTTGGACGTCGGCGGCGCGGTCGGCAACGACGGCTTTTTGGACGTGATACGGGATAATGTTTACGGCGAGCCCTACACCGGTCGAGTGGCACTCGTCACGGGTGAGGTTGGGGAGGACATAACGAGCTACTATGCCACAAGTGAACAGACACCGACCGTCTGCGGTCTCGGTGTGTTGGTTAATGCCGACCTCAGTGTTGCCTCTGCCGGCGGTTTTCTGGTGCAACTCCTGCCGTTTTGTGACCCGAGTGTAATCGATGTTATTGAGAAAAACATCGAGAAAATCCCTGCCGTCTCCTCCCTTTTTGCCGATCATACGCCAAGCGAGGTGGTGGCGATGCTCCTTTCCGGTCTTGAGCCCGATATACTGGACGAGGGTACGGCGCGTTATCGATGTGACTGCTCGCTACAACGTGTGGAGCGCGCATTGATTAGCCTTGGCAAAACCGAAATCATGGAAATGGCAAAAGATGACACCCCAACCGAGGTGGAGTGTCATTTCTGTGATAAAGTATATAGTTTTTCAAACGAGCAGTTGATGGAGCTGGCTAAGGATTAGGGCTGTGCTACAGAGCTCCTATAATAAACTTGACAAGGAATAGCAAAGATACTATAATTAACATCGGATTGACCGTCTTGCGATCCTCTATCGAGCCAAAGAAGTTGAGGATGGTGTAGGTGATAAATCCACAGCCGATACCGGTCGAGATATCATAGGTAAACGCCATCATGGTGACCGCAAAGAATGCCGGTATAGCTATATTGTATTTCGAGAAGTCGATATCGGTGATGGGTGCCATCATGAATACGCCGACCATGACAAGTGCAGGTGCGGTTGCGGCACTCGGGACGATTAAAACGAGCGGCGAGAAGAACAGCGCCAGCACAAAACATGCGGCGGTGGTGAGCGAGGTGAGACCGGTTCTGCCACCTGCGGCAACGCCGGAGGCGGACTCGACATATGTGGTGACGGTCGGAGTGCCGAGCATGGAACCGGCAACGGTCGCTACCGCGTCGGAGGTCAGTGCCTGTTTTACGTTCGGGACGTTGCCGTCCTTGTCTATCATCTTTGCCTTGGTGGTGACACCGACCAGTGTGCCGATGGTGTCAAACACGTCGGTGAACAGGAATGTGAACACAACTATCGCCATCTCAACTGTAAATACATATGCCCATTCAAACTGGAAAAAAATAGGGGTGATAGAGGGCGGTAGGCTGAAGACACCGGTGGGCAGAGGTGCAACACCCAGTATCAGCGACAGTACGGTGGAACCGGCGACACCTATCAGCAGTGCGCCCGGCACCTTCAATACAAGCAGTATACCGATAAGCAGAATTCCAAACACGGTGACAAGCGCTGCGGGGGTTGCGACATCGGCAAAACTGAAGGTTGCCATTCCCAGAGCTCCGGTTCCCTCGTTATAGAGGACAACGCCACCGTTTTTAAGTCCGATGAGTGCGATAAACAGACCGACACCGACCGATACGGCATTTTTGAGAGATTTAGGCATAAGATTGACAATGCTCTCTCGAATATTAAAGAAGGACATCAGCAGGAACAAAACACCCTCAATAAGGACGGCGGTCAGTGCAAACTGCCAGCTCATTCCCATTCCGAGGCATACAGTGTAGGTGAAAAATGCGAGCGGACCGACACCCGGTGCGAGTGCAAACGGCATTTTAGCCCAAAGTGCCATGATCAGTGTGCCGATAATGGTCGCAAGACAGGTTGCGGTGAACACTGCTGTGTACTCCATCCCTGCCTGGGACAATATATCGGGGGCAAGGGCAATAATATACGCCATGGTGACAAAGGTGGTCACTCCGGCGACTATCTCCCTCTTGACGGTTGTACCATTTTCCTTTAGCCTGAAAAACTTCTCCAAACTTGATACCTTTCCTTTCTGCACACTTGTGCGTCTGTGGCGCGTGTTTGCGCACATATTTTTTATTGCTCTGCCTTCTAAGCACCGGACTATCTTGGCGATTTTGCCCGCAATTTATCCGGTTGAGCACTTCCCTAATATAAATTATATTAGAAAAAGGTAAAGTTTGCAAGACATATCTAATAATTTGTACAATAAAAAAGGAGATTTTGATAATGATTAACCTCTCGGAATATCCGACAATCGATGACGCACTTGCCGCATATCGGCTTAACGGTGAGGTGGTCGACATAAAACCCTACGGATGCGGACACATAAACCGCACCCTTTGTGTCACCGTAAGCGAAGAGGACGGATCATCAAAATATATTCTACAGCGCATTAGCCGTGCCTTCAAAGAACCTCAAAAGTTGATGGAGAATATCGCCGGCATAACTGATTTTTTGAGCGAAAAGATAATCAAAAAAGGCGGTGACCCCTTGCGTGAGACCCTTTGCGTAATAAGGACCGAGAGCGGGGAGCCTCTTTACTATGACAAGGACGGGCTTGCCTGGCGAATGTATCGCTACATAGAGGGGACCGTTTGCCTACAGAGTGCAGACACCCCCGAGCTGTTCTTTCGCGCCGCAAAGTCTTTCGGCAACTTTCAACGGCTACTCTCTGACTACCCGTCCGACAGCCTACACGACACTATCGAGCGTTTCCACGACACCGAAAATCGCCTTGAGCTTTTAAAGCAGGCGGTGGCATTAGATAAGCTTGATCGTGTTAAAAATGTTGAAAATGAGCTGAAGTTTGTGTTTGAGCGGGAAAAGGACTGCTCCGTTTTACAGGAGGCATTGCGCCGCGGTGAGCTGCCCTTGCGCGTCACCCACAACGACACCAAGCTCAACAATGTCTTGCTGGACGAGCAGAGCGGCGAGGGAATTTGCATTGTTGACCTCGACACGGTCATGAAAGGGCTTTCGGTCAACGATTTTGGTGATGCCATACGCTTTGGAGCGAACCACTGTGCCGAGGATGAGACCGACCTCGACAAGGTGAACTTCGACCTCTCTTTATATGAAATTTTCACCAAAGGATTTTTAGATGGATGCGGCGACATCTTGACCGAGGCAGAAAAAAAGCACCTCGCATGGGGTGCTAAGACCATGACCCTCGAATGTGGTATGCGGTTTTTGACCGACTACCTCGACGGGGACAACTATTTCCATATAGAGCGTGAGGGACAAAACCTCGATCGTGCAAGGACACAGTTTAAGCTGGTGTTTGACATGGAGGAATGCTGGGACGATATGTGCAGGGTGGCATTAATACCCTAATATCTCACGCGTGCTTGTTGCAAATTCATCCCATTGTGTATCATCGTTAGAGCTCGGCAGGTCATAGTTTTGCCTCAGATAATCGCCGATGTATTCACTCAGCTTGGCACTGCCCCATATGTTGAGGTGACGTTCGTCCCGAAAGTCACTCGCATAGTCGATGCCGATGTCCTGTGCTACCGCATCACAGTAGAGGAAATTAATGCCCTCCTCGACAGCAATCTCACCGATCGCCGCCGCTATGCTGTCATTCATCTCACTCCAGTTGGTGGTAGTAGTTATCACGTCCGGCGTGGCAAGGAATAAAAGCTCGATCCCCTCCTTTTCGCAAAGCTCGATTATCTTAGACAGATAGTCGAGATTTTTTTGTGCTATACTATACTCCTCGTCGGCGGTGTCGTCTATCGGTTCATCATATGAGACGACACTTATGGAGGGCATGAACCCCTTGTAGCTGACGTACGTCTTATATTCATCGAGCAGTCCGAGCGTAATATCCGCAACACCGAGCTCGGTGAAACGGTTGTGATAGATAGGGAAACCCAACATAAGATCGGTATGCATGTCGGGCGGCGCGGTGGTCAATATATTCTCGTATCGATTTTGCAACGAGCGTATCCCGAGTGTGTTCTTGACGATAAAGGTATAGTCGGGATACTCCTCCTCAAAGCTAAGCATACCGACTTCGAGAACCACCACCTTCGGCGACTGTTGGCGCAGAGCCTCTACAAGATAGTGATAGGTGGTGGAGATTGGCTGTCCCATGCCACCGAATGCAAAGCTCTTTATGCCCTGCTGTTCATATATTATCGCCGGATTGATGTTCATGACGTTTCTACTTGAACCGAGAAAGAGAACGTCCAAATCGTGTTGCTCCTCCCTATAAAAGTCGGAGGCAATGACCAGTGTCTCGTCATCTTTTGGGCGCAGTATGATAAACGACAACAAAAGGATTGCGGTCGTTATCAAAAGATATAGTATTATTTTTGTAGCTGTTTTCATATGTTCCGTTTAAAATTGAAAGTAGATAAACTGTGCCGTGCTATAGCCGGTGCCATATGCCGAAAAGATAACCAAAACCACCGTGAGTGTAACGTCGGTGACAAGTCGCAAAGCAAATGGTTTTTCAAACATTTTGTCGCGAACACAGAACCTCTCTTGCAATGCATTGCCGATAAAGAGCGTCACGATAAACACACCCAAAATTATCACGGTCGGTAGATCAAAGCCGAGTGTGCTCATCAGATCATGCCGCGAGGGTACAAACAGATTTTGCACCATGGTAAAGGCGGCATCGGTCCCCTGTGAGCGGAAAAATATTAGGCTAAACGACCACAAGAGGAACACGAAAACCCTCTTTGGGGCTTTTATTATAAGCGGCGAGCGTTTCGGCGGTTTGCGGTATAATCGATGAAGCAGCTCTTCTGCAATGCGAAAAACCCCCTGCAAAAACCCCCATATAATAAAATTAAATGACGCTCCGTGCCACAGTCCCGATGTGAGAAACACAATCATTATAGAGGACAATAAGGGCGGGTTTTTTATGTATCGACCTACTAAGGGCAGCCGTGATGTCCATCTGCTCCAACAAAGCGGTGTGAACAGGTAGTCCTGAAACCAGGCAGAAAGTGAGATATGCCACCTCTGCCAAAAGCCGGAGAAGTTGGTCGCAAAATAGGGTCGTTTGAAGTTTTGCGACAGCTTTATACCCAGCACCTCGGCGGCACCGATGGCGATATCGGAATAGCCGGAAAAATCACAATAAATCTGTATAGAAAAGAGTAGCGTTGCGGCGATTACGGTGATGCCGGTCATGTCCTCATAGGCGGAGTATACGTTTTGCACCGCCGCCGCCAGTCGGTCGGCAATGACCACCTTTTGAAAGAACCCCCATCCCATAAGGCGCAGACCGCTTGCAACTCTCTTTGCATCGAAACTTTTTCTTGAAAACAACTGTGGGAGAAGATTTTCAGAGCGTTCAATTGGACCCGCCACCAACTGTGGGAAAAAGGATACGAACAGTGCATATTTAAAAATGTTGCGCTCACACTTAATGCGACCGGTTGAAACGTCGATAAGATAACCCAGTGCTTGAAGGGTGAAAAAACTAATACCGACCGGTAGTATAATGTCAAAAACAGGTACATTGTACTCAACACCGAAAAGATTGCCGACCGATGCAAGGGAGCGAAGTGCAAAGTTAAAGTATTTAAAATAGAATAAGATGAGCAGGTTAAATACAATCCCAACCACCATTACGGCGTTTTTATATACCGGTTTGACACCTTTTTTCACCATCCGATCGATAATTATACTTGCAACAAAGGTCGAGACGGTCGCACCGGCGAGCAACAGAGCGTACTCGGCACGCCACCCCATATAAAAATAGTAACTGACGAACAGCAAAAACACCCATGCAAAACGTTTGGGTATAACATAATATAAAAGACATACAATGGGGAAAAAGACTAAAAATGTGTAGGAATTAAAAAGCATAGATCTCCAATATAATGTCGCTACCTGACCGTATACCCAGCCTCGGTAAATGTCCTGTGTATCTCGTCAATGTGCTCGGCGTTCCTCGTCTGTATGGTTATATGGAGCGCACAGCCGTTTATGTCGGTGTTCTCCTCACCGAAGTTGTGGTTGACCTTGACGACGTTTGCGCCGAGGGCGGCGAGCATACCGGAGACATCGCGCAGCTGCCCCGGCTTATCTAATAGGTCGATGGTCATGTCACTGAGACGTCCGGAGGTAAGCAGACCGCGGTCGATGACCTTATATAGTATATTGACATCGATGTTGCCGCCCGAGAGTAGTGCACAGACCTTTTTGCCGGCAATCGGCAGACGGTCAAACATCACCGCCGCGACCGATGCCGCACCGGCACCCTCCGTGACAAGTTTTTGTTGCTCCATAAGTTCGAGGATTGCCGCCGCAATCTGATCATCGGTGACACTCACGATATCATCGAGATATTTTTGACACATACCGTATGTCAACTCCGACGGCGATTTGACAGCTATACCATCCGCAAAAGTGGACACCTTTCCAAGGCGAAGTAGCTCCTTTTGGGCTATACTGCGCATCAATGCGTCGGCACCTGCCGCCTGCACGCCGTAGACCTTACAGCTCGGCTTTATGGTCTTGATGACATAGCCGATGCCGGCGGCAAGACCGCCACCACCGACCGGAACGACCACCGCATCCAACTCGCTGAGTTGATCCAGTATCTCAAGGGCAACGGTTCCCTGTCCGGCGATGACATCCTCATCGTCAAAGGGGTGAACAAAGACCTTGCCGGTCTCCTCTTTATGGGCGAGTGCCGCCTTATATGCATCGTCATAGACACCGTCGGCAAGCACCACCCTGCCACCGTAGTTTTTGGTCGCCTCAACCTTAGAGATGGGGGAGACACTGGGCAGGAAGATGGTCGCGTCAACGCCACGTTTTGTGGCGGCGAGTGCCACCCCTTGTGCATGATTTCCGGCACTGCATGCAACAACGCCCCGTGCAGATTGCTCCTCGGTAAGTGTGGACATCTTATAGTAAGCTCCACGCAGTTTAAACGAGCCGGTGAGCTGCAAATTCTCCGTTTTTAAAAAAAGGTCCGCGTGTGTATTTATCCTGGTTGCAGGTATGACATCGGTCTTGATAGCGACGTCTTTTAAGGTGAGAGAGGCTTGATATACCTTTGAGATAAAGTTGTCGGTCATGGTGGGATTGTTCCTTTAATCTTCTTAATCGATTTTATTATAGCATAAAATAGAATCTTTATCAAATAAAAACATCACCAACAATTTTGTGTTGGTGAAAACAGGGTGTAGTGTTTGGTGATATTGGGGGGGCGATAGAGAGCCCGGGTTCGGGGGGGGCGGGTGCGGACAACTTGGCACTCGCCCCCAAAG
>CAYJMO010000011.1:0-17203 GCA_964371365.1 uncultured Oscillospiraceae bacterium | reverse complement strand
CGCCGACGCGCCCTTCCTCTTTGCGCGAGTTTGAATACATTCAAACACGCGCCCCCCGTACTTGCCCCGAGAAATCAACACCAGTTAATCCGACGTTAAAAATCACACGGAACACCGGTATAACAGCATTTTAACAGGCGAACCATCTCGTCATTCGACGGAATACGCGGATTGGAGGCAGTGCAGGCATCTCCGAGCGCAAGAGCGGCTATCTCCTCCACTTTATCAAAAAATTCTTGCTCGGTGACTATACAGTCCTTAAAGTCTTTGATACAGCTCGGTATCTCCAACTTCTTATTACAATCCTCCACCGACTTCACCAAAGACAGAACCAACTCTTCGGTGGTATTTCCGTCGAGTTTTGTGTTCCTTGCAATGCGCGCATACCGCTCGGCGGCACGCATATCTTTGGAGTTAAAACGAATCACCTGTGGCAGATACATCGCATTTGCACAGCCGTGCGGAATGTGACCGCCTTTAAACATCGCCCCGGTCTTGTGCGCCATGGAGTGCACTATGCCGAGGAGAGCGTTAGAGAATGCCATACCGGCGAGGCACTGAGCATAGTGCATCTTTTCACGCGCCAACCTATCCCCTGAAAATGAGGGATAGAGATATTCATATATCATGGCTATCGCTTTTTCCGCAAGCGGGTCGGTGAAATCGTTTGCCGCCGTTGAGACATACGCCTCCATTGCGTGGGTAAACGCATCCATTCCGGTAAACGCCGCCAATTTTTTCGGCATGGTCTCGGCGATATCGGGGTCAAGAATTGCGATATCCGGTGTTATATTATAGTCTGCGAGAGGATATTTCACACCCTTTTCATAGTCGGTAATAACCGAGAATGCCGTTACCTCTGTTGCGGTGCCGGATGTGGAGGGCACCGCGACAAAGATAGCCTTTTGACGCAGGGAAGGGATGGTGAACGGATTTTTTATGTCATCAAACAGGGTTTTAGGGTGTTCATAAAATACCCACATCGCCTTTGCGGCATCGATAGGGGAACCGCCGCCTATCGAGACGATGACATCGGGTGAAAACTCCTCCATCGCCTTTGCGCCTTTCATGACCGTGTCGACACTCGGGTCGGGCTCGACGTTCTCAAAAAGGCGCACGGTCATGCCTGCCTTTTCAAGATAGCCTACAGCTTTATCTAAAAACCCAAACTTTTTCATGGAGCCACCACCGACCACCACCATCGCTCGTTTCCCTTTTATGTTTGATAGTTCCGATAGTGTGCCGGCACCGAAGTAGATATCACGTGGCAGTGTAAATCTCGCCATAAGTCCTCCTGTAAATAAATCTTAAGCTTATTTTGTACAAAATTATCCGATTAATTCCATATAAACTAATTTTTTGATATTTGCAAAATGTCGCTCGATGTGTTATAATAATTCTAATTAGATTGTGGTAGATGATTTACAGGGAGGTTTGTGCGTATACTTGGTATTGACCCGGGCTATGCCATTGTCGGCACGGCAATGGTGGACTATGACGGCAACACCTTTTCTCTGCAAAGTTGCGGCGCTATCACCACCTCGGCGGATATGCGTTTTTCCGACCGGCTCGCAGTGGTGTTTCGCGACCTTAGCGAGCTTATCGACCAATTCAAACCGGACTGCATGGCGGTGGAAGAGCTGTTTTTTGCCACCAATCACAAGACAGCGATTTTTGTCGCCGAGGCACGCGGCGTTATACTTCTCGCCGCAAAGCTTAAAAATGTTCCGATTTACGAGTATACACCGCTACAGGTTAAGTCGGCGGTTACCGGATATGGCAAGGCGACCAAAAATCAGGTGCAAGAGATGACCAGAATTATGCTGAACCTACGCGCTGTTCCAAAGCCGGACGATGTTGCCGACGCTGTCGCCATCGCCATCTGCCACGGCAACAATTCAAGAGGAACAGCAAGACAGCCTACCGAAGTGTAATGAAAGGATGAAAGATGATTCACTCTTTGACCGGCAAGATAGCCGGACGCGGTGTTGACGATGCCGTGATAGTCTGCGGCGGAGTCGGCTATAGGATGATGATGCCGTCCGGCGCGGTCGCAGGGCTGAAACTCGGTGATGAGGCGACCGTCTATACCTATCTTAACGTCAAGGAGGACGCGCTGGAGCTTTTCGGTTTTGAGGACGAGGCACAGCAAAAAGTTTTTACCATGCTGATTTCGGTGTCCGGCGTAGGACCCAAGGTCGGCATAGCGATACTCAACGCGCTCTCTCCATCCAGCATTACCCTCGCCATTGCAGCCGCCGACCACAAGGCGTTCACAGCCGCAAGCGGTGTCGGTCCCAAGCTCGCACAACGCATAGTGTTGGAGCTTAAGGACAAGGCGACACATATGGACATCGGTGGCGATACTTCTTCACCCGTCCCCACGATATCGACCGGTGGTCAATCTCAGGCACTCGCGGCGTTAGTCTCGCTCGGCTACAGTCGCAGTGAGGCGGCTCAGGCTATAAACGGCCTCGATGACAGCCTGTCGGTGGAGGAAATTATAAAAACAGCATTAAAACGCTTTACAAGATAAAAGGATTAGGTTTAAAAATGAATTTTTAACTCTGAAAAAGGAATGGATACAAAAATGTTTGAACAGAACGAGGATTTGCGACTTCTCACCCCTAAGCCGATTGTTGAGGATATAGATTCCGACGGGTCCCTTCGCCCGAAAACCCTCAAAGAATATATAGGACAGAGCAAGATAAAGGAGAACCTTTCGGTATATATAGCCGCCGCCAAAAAGCGTGAAGAGCCGCTCGACCACATACTTTTATACGGCCCACCGGGTCTCGGCAAGACAACGCTCGCCGGCATCATCGCCGCCGAGATGGGAGTGCAGATACGCATAACGAGCGGACCTGCCATCGAAAAGGCGGGGGATCTCGCCGCACTGCTGACCAATCTGCAGGAGGGGGACGTCCTCTTTATCGATGAGATACATCGTCTGTCGCGTCAGGTGGAGGAGGTCTTGTATCCGGCACTTGAGGACTTTGCATTGGATATAATAATAGGCAAAGGACCATCGGCGCAATCGATACGCATCAACCTGCCGAAATTCACATTGGTCGGTGCGACGACACGTGCAGGACAGATGACCGGACCACTTCGTGATCGTTTTGGCGTATTGTTAAAGCTTGATTTATATGACCGCAATGAGATTTCCGAGATTATCCGACGTTCCGCCGGCATACTCGGCATACCCTGCGACGCCGAGGGGGCGAGCACCCTGTCTGTCGCGGCGAGAGGGACACCGCGTGTCGCCAACCGACTGTTACGCCGTGTTAGGGATTTTGCGGACGTTTTAGGCGAGGGCAGGATAGACAAAAAAGCGGTAGAGGATGCCTTTCGCCGACTTGAGATAGATGAGGGGGGATTAGATCGCCTTGACCGTAACCTACTGCGCGCAATTATCGAGATTTATGACGGTGGGCCGGTCGGACTTGATACCCTCGCGGCGGCACTCGGCGAGGAGGCGGTCACCCTTGAGGACGTGTGTGAACCGTATCTCATGCAACAGGGATTTTTGTCTCGCACCCCGAGGGGGCGCATAGTGACGGTCTCGGCATACTATCATCTCGGCTTTAAACCGCCACAGGGTGAGGATAATTCACAGACAAGCTTTCTTTAATACATAGGAGGATATTATGGGTAAACTATTTGGAACAGATGGTGTAAGAGGTGTTGCGGTATCGGAACTGTCGCCGGAACTTGCAATGAAGATCGGGCGCGCAACCGCCTCGGTTCTATCTAAAACTTCAAAGGAAAAACCGCTATATGTAATAGGCTGTGACACCAGAATAAGCGGCGACATGTTGCAGTCGGCACTCGCGTGCGGAATCTGCTCGGTCGGGTGTGATGTCATGATGCTCGGCGTACTGCCGACCCCTGCTGTTGCACTGTTGACCCAAAAATATCACGCAAGCGCGGGCTTTGTAATCTCGGCATCGCACAACCCTGCCGAATTTAACGGCATAAAGGTGTTTAACCACGACGGCTACAAACTGCCGGACGAGGTGGAGTTTGAGATTGAGAGCTATATTCTCGATCCGGAAAAACAGGCATCCATCGAGATGGCGGCAGGAGATGAGACCGGTCGGATAACCTACTGTGAGAACGGCGCTATCGATTATGTAGACTATATTACCGGCTGTATCGACGGCAAAATAGAGGGCATTAACGTCCTGCTGGACTGCGCGAACGGTGCCGCCAGCCACACTGCGCCTCTACTTTTTGAACGTCTCGGTGTCAAATTTGACATTATCGGTGATCAACCAAACGGCGTGAACATCAATAAGGACTGCGGCTCTACTCACCTTGATTCATTGCGTGAAAAGGTTTTGAAAGGCGGCTATGACATCGGCGTTGCGTTCGACGGCGATGCCGACCGTTGCCTTTGCATCGACGAGAAGGGCAACGAACTGGACGGCGACCGCATTATCGCCGCACTCGCGACCGACATGAAGGAGCGTGGTGAGCTCACCAAAGACACCGTCGTGGTGACGGTCATGTCCAACCTCGGTTTTATGCAGTATATGAAATCCATCGGCATAACCTGCTCCACCACCGCGGTCGGTGACAGGTATGTACTGGAGAACATGCGCGAAGAGGGCTTTGACATCGGAGGTGAGCAGAGCGGTCACCTTATCCTGCTCAAACACTCCACCACCGGTGACGGGCAGTTAACCGCCGCAAAGCTACTACAGCTGCTCGCCGGAACACACCGCACCGCGAGCGAGATAACACAGGTCTATGACAAGTTCCCACAGGTCATCAAAAATCTGCGTGTTTCAGCGACCGGCAAGGAGCGCTACCGCACCGACGAGTATATCGAGGGCTTTATCGAGGCTCAACAGCAGGCATTGATGGGCGAGGGACGTGTGCTTGTTCGCCTATCCGGAACAGAGCCGCTTATCCGTGTCATGGTGGAGGGCAAGGAGCCGGAGCGCATTGAAATTGTGGCAAACCTTATCACTAAAAAGATTACCGAACGCCTTGCGAAGTATGAGCAATAGAGCATGAGAATTGCATCTAATTGGAGCGAATATGAACTGCTGGACGTCGGCAACGGTCGGCGACTGGAGCGTTGGGGTGAGTATCTGCTCAGCCGTCCCGACCCGGTTGCTATCGGTGAGCCGTATGCGCCCGAGCTCTGGAAAAAAGCGCACGCGGTCTATCATCGTTCCTCCTCCGGCGGTGGTCGGTGGGAATATAAATCGAAGATGCCGACCCGTTGGCAGATAGGATACAAAAACCTAAAGTTTGTCATCTCGCCGACCGGATTCAAACATACCGGACTTTTCCCGGAGCAGGCGGTCAACTGGGATTTTTATGCCGACCAGCTCAAGGATCGTCCCGGCGCTAAGGTCCTCAACCTCTTTGGCTATACCGGCGCGGCGACACTCGCCTGCCTTGCCGCATCGGCATCACTCGTGCATGTCGACGCCTCCAAAGGCATGGTGACATGGGCAAAGGAAAACGCCGTGGCAAGCGGACTGGACAAACACCCCTGCCGATGGCTTGTGGACGATGCCGCCGCCTTTTTGCTACGGGAACAGCGTCGTGGCAACCGCTATGACGGTATTATTATGGATCCACCGAGCTACGGCAGAGGACCATCCGGTGAGGTATGGCAGTTGGAAAAGGAGCTTGCACCACTCATAAAAAATGCGGTGGCACTGCTGTCTGACAATCCGATATTTTTGGTGGTCAACGGCTACACCTCCGGCATTTCGCCGGCAGTCTCGGCGATGTTGATAAATAGATATTGCGATAAAGCAAACATGGTTGTTAACTCGGACGAGATAGGACTGCCGATTTCCGCCACCGAGATGGTTTTGCCGTGTGGTGGCAGCGCTCTTGCAACGTTTGATAATTAGGGAACAGTAATTGATAAAGATTGACAATATAAGTTATAGCTATGGTGAGACAGAGGCTCTCGATGGAATGTCGCTCGACATACACGAGGGAGAGGTTCTGTGTATCCTCGGCGCAAACGGCAGTGGCAAATCCACCCTCGCGAAGATGCTCTGCGCACTGCTCACCCCATCAAAAGGAACGGTGACGGTGGACGGGTTGTTGACCGATGATGCGAATAACCTACTCGATATCCGCCGACGTGTCGGCATGGTCTTTCAAAATCCTGATAATCAGATAGTCGCCACCATTGTGGAGGAGGATGTCGCCTTTGCACCGGAAAACCTTGGTGTTCCACCGGAGGAGATACGCCGTCGGGTGGACGAGGCGATGGAGATGACCGACATAACACGCTTTGCAAGGAGCGAACCGCACAAGCTCTCGGGCGGTCAAAAACAACGCGTTGCCATCGCCGGTGTGCTTGCCATGCGCCCGAAATATTTGGTACTGGATGAATCCACCGCCATGCTGGACCCGAACGGTCGTGCCTCGGTTCTGTCGGTTGCGCACCGCCTCGGGGAGGAGCTCGGAATAACGGTGGTGCATATCACCCACTATATGGAGGAGGCGATGACCGCCGACCGTGTCGTTATAATGTCGCAGGGCAAAAAGGTTTTGGAGGGCACACCGAGTGAGGTTTTCTCGGACAACGAACGGCTTAAAAAATACAGCCTACGCCCCCCTGCCATAAAAACCCTATTTGATAGGCTGCGCTCCGACGGCATACCACTGCCACAGGACACCCTTACGGCAGAGCAGGCTTTAAAGGTGCTCGCACCAATGCTCGAGAACAAGTCGCTCGAAAGGTCGGGTGAGCCATGTTAAAGGTAGAAAACCTATCCTTTGCCTACCGCTCACCGCTTGTCGGGGTGAACGAGGTGCTCAAAGATATCAGTTTTGAGATAGAAAACGGCTCCTTTGTCGGGCTAATCGGTGCGACCGGAAGTGGGAAGTCGACGCTCGTGTCAATAATCGGGGGACTGAAAAAGGCGGACAGCGGTGTCGTCTCACTGGACGGTGTGCAGTACGGTACAGGGCAGAAGATAGACCGTACCCTGCGTTTTAAAATTGGTATATGCTTTCAGATGCCGGAACATCAGCTCTTCGGCGAGACGGTATACGAGGACATCGCTTTCGGTCCAAAGAACATGGGGCTCTCGGCCGACGAGATTGACGAGAGTGTTCGCTACGCCGCCGAGGCGATGGGTCTCGACGAGGAACTGCTTCAAAAGAGTCCGTTTGAGCTGTCGGGCGGTCAGAAAAGGCGCGTTGCCATAGCAGGAGTGCTCTCCATGAGACCCAGTGTTTTAATATTGGACGAGCCGGTAGCAGGGCTTGACCCTGCCGGACGGGAGAGCCTGCTCACACTGCTCAAGGGTTATCGAAACGAGACCGGCTCCACCGTGATACTGATATCTCATTCCATGGACGACATTGCAGAGTATGCCGAAAAGGTCATGGTGTTGTACGACGGGCGGATTAAGTTTTATGACACCATCCCGAACATCTTCGCACGCTCACAGGAACTCGCCGACCTTCGCCTATCGGTGCCGGAGGTCACGACTTTATTTTTACAGTTAAAGCAGTCCGGTATTGACATTTCCACCGATGTGTATACAATAGAATATGCGGCGGATAGGTTGAGGGAGTTGCTGATAATGTAGGGACGGATTCTATATCCGCCCGAAATATACGACGTGTGATGGAACGTGGCGAGCGGATATAATATCCGCCCCTATAACACACAAATTTATTCGGAGAAAAACATTGTTAAAGGACATCACAATAGGTCAACATCTTCCCGGGGAGTCGATACTGCATCGTGCCGACCCTCGGCTTAAGTTGCTCTTGACGGTGGGGTATGCCGTAGTCCTTTTTATCAACTCCAACCCACTCGGTGCATTTTTAGCGTTTGTCCTCATTTTATTGGCCTATAAAATATCATGCGTCCCCTTTAAATTGGTGCTGAAAAGTCTAAAACCCATTGCACCCATACTGATATTCACCTTTGTTCTCAATGGCTTTTTTATCCCCGGCACTGCAATATTCACCGTTTTTGGCATCTCGTTGACCTATGAGGGGCTCGGTTTTGCACTGTTGATGGCGGTGAGGATAGGGCTTTTGATCATCGGCTCGTCGCTGTTGACCTACACCACCTCGCCGATACAGCTCACCGCGGCGATAGAATCGGTGCTCGCACCGTTAAAGATTATTCGACTTCCGGTACATGAACTCGCCATGATGATGACCATCGCACTGCGCTTTATACCGACCCTTTTGGACGAGACGGACAAGATAATAACCGCCCAAAAAGCACGAGGCGCGCGCTTTGAGGAGGGTAGCATCGCCACACGTGTGCGCGCCATGATACCGATACTGATACCGCTCTTTGTCTCGGCATTTCGCCGTGCAGACGAGCTTGCCATGGCGATGGAATGTCGCTGTTATAATGGCGGAAAAGGGCGCACACGACTCCACCGTATGCATTTTACCGTCAAAGATGGTGTACTTGCACTCACCATGTCGCTATACTTTGTACTCATCGCCTTTTCCGGCATGATATATAGTTACGCATTACAGTATATAATATAGTAAAAGGAGAAAATATGAGGGTTATATTAGACGCTTTTGGAGGAGATCACGCGCCGGATTGCGTGGTACAGGGTGCTGTCATGGCAAAAAATGCATACGGTGCCGACATCACGCTGTGTGGCAATATCGAAAAGGTCAAGGCATGTGCTACAAAGCTGTCGCTCGACCTTGACGGCATCGACCTTGTGGATGCCGAGGACGAGTTTGACATCTGTGAAGATCCGTCCACCATCGTCAAGCGCAAGACCACATCGCTCTATGTCGCAATGAATGAGCTTAAAGAGGGCAGAGGGGATTGTCTGGTCTCGGCAGGTTCGACCGGCGGCGTGTTGGTCGGCGCAACACTGATAGTCAAAAGGATAAAAGGGGTCAAGCGTGGCGCTATCGGCACGGTGCTCCCCGGAGTGGAAAACAATATCTTGCTGGTCGATACCGGTGCAAACACCGAGTGCCGCAAGGAGATGTTTTTGCAGTTTGCGAGAATGGGCGACGCGTTTGCCAAGGGCGTTATGGGCGTCAAAAACCCACGTATAGCGATACTTTGCAACGGCACGGAGGAGAGCAAGGGGCGCGAACTTGAGCAGGAGGCATCCAAGCTACTGCGCGAGAGCAATATGAACTATATCGGTTTTGCCGAGGCAAAGACGGTGTTCATCGGCGGTGTCGATGTAATTATTACGGACGGATTTTCCGGCAATATTCTGTTAAAGACCGCCGAGGGTGTCGCCAAGATGATGACCGTCTCACTTAAAGAGTTGCTGTTTAAGAACTTTAAGACCAAGATGGCGGCGCTGATGTTAAAGGACGGTTTCAAGGAGTTTAAGGCAAAATTAGACCCATCCGAGATAGGTGGCTCGCCTCTGCTCGGCATAACAAAACCGGTCATAAAGGCGCACGGCTCGTCCGACGCTAAGGCGATAATGAATGCGGTTCGTCAGGCACTCGCCGCCGCCGAGGCGGATATCTGCAAACACATTGAGGAGGGGCTCGCCTCCTCGACTGATAACGAAGAATAAACATTGATGGGGGCTGATTTGGAGGAGCTACAGAAAAGGATAGGCTACGAGTTTCGCGACAAGGAGCTGTTGAGAACCGCCTTGACGCATTCCAGCTACGCCAACGAATCAAAAGGTGCGATCGGGAGCAACGAGCGACTGGAATTTTTAGGGGACAGTGTGCTGTCGCTGTGTGTTTCGCGTCGACTTTATGGCGAGCATAAAAAACTGCCGGAGGGGGAACTCACCCGAATAAGGGCAGGGCTTGTCTGTGAGGACAGTCTTTGTACCATGGCGCGAGCGCTCGGTCTTGGGGAGTTTTTGTTGCTCGGCAAGGGAGAACGTGCCGGCGGTGGAGAACACCGCCCCTCGATACTCGCCGACGCTTTTGAGGCACTGCTCGGCGCTTTGTTTTTGGACGGCGGATTAGACTGCGCCGACGCACTTCTGTCAAAATATATCATGAGTGTAGACCGTCAGGACGACTATAAGACGAGGTTGCAGGAGTATGTGCAAAAACATTTCTCTCACCCGTTGATCTACACCGTTTTATCTGAGGACGGTCCCGACCACGACAAATCATTTGAGGTGGAGGTCACCCTCGACGGTAAGGTGCTCGGCACCGGCAAGGCAGGCAGTAAAAAAGCCGCCCAACAATTAGCGGCAAAGCAGGGGTTGGAGTTAGTGAAGAAGTAATAGTAAATAAAAGGATGCCGTAGGCGTTTTCCACACCTCTTTACTATTCACTAAAATCCCCCCTTAACCACAAACCCTAAAAAAAGGAGGCATAACATAGCTACCGCATTAATACCTGTACTGGTAATATTGATTCTACTATCGGCGTTTTTTTCCTCGTCCGAGACGGCGCTCACCGCCTCGTCACGCATCAAACTCAAGGTAGAAAAGGAGGATGGCAACAAGGCATCGGCGCGTGCTATCGGGCTTATCGAGAGCTACGACCGCAGTCTCATCGCCCTGTTAGTCGGCAACAACATTGTCAACACACTCACCGCCTCGCTTACCACCGTCATCTTCACCGACCTTTTCGGCATGTCCGGTGTCGGTATCGCGACGCTTGTAGTAACCTGTGTAGTCATAGTTTTCGGTGAGGTCATGCCCAAGAGCTTTGCGAACGAGTCACCGGAAACCCTGTTAAAGATTGCTTCACCGGTGCTTATCGCCCTGCGCATTGTCTTCTTCCCCATCATCGTTGTTCTTATGGCATTGCGAAAACTCTCCGCCATGATGGTGCGCCGAGACGGCAAAAAAAGCGGCACCATGACGGAGGAGGAGCTGCGAGTCATCATCGAGGAAATTGAGGACGAGGGCGTTATTGAGGAGCAACAATCGGAACTATTACAGTCCGCTTTGCAATTTTCCGAGCGATGCGCCGGCGATATCATAACCCACCGTGTCGATATCATTGCACTGCCGACAAACGCCGATAAAGAGGAGTTTAAGAACGTCTTTTTGAGCGAGCGATTTTCCCGTCTTCCGGTCTATGAGAAGTCCATCGACGAGATTGTCGGCATCGTCAACCAGAAGGATTTTTATTCCGCTCTGCTCGGCGGAGAGGATTTTGATGTATATGGCATGATGCAAAAACCAATATATGTACCGCCGAGAATGCCGCTTTTAGAGCTAATTCGCCTGCTCGATAGAGAAAAAACCCATATCGCAGTAGTGGTGGACAGTTTTGGCGGCACCGAGGGTATAGTGACGCTCGAGGACGTTTTAGAGGAGCTTGTCGGCGAGATTTGGGACGAGCATGACGAGGTTCTGCGCGAGATAAAAACGCACGAAAACGGCTATATGACCATGGCGGGCGACGTGCCTATGACGGAACTTTTTGACCTCCTTGATATAAAATTTCCGAAAAACATGGACGATGTGACCATCGCCGCCTATCTACTCGACCGCCTCGGCTTTCTGCCGGAGGTACGACATAAATTTACCGACGATAATTTTGAATACACCGTTTTAGAGATAACCGACCAGCGCATAATAAAGGTGGGTGCGGTTGCTATCGCCACACCTGTAAAGGAAAGATAAAGAGCTATGATTTTTGACTCTCACGCGCATTTTAACTCCTCCCGATATGATGACGACCGTGACGATCTTTTACAGTCGCTGTTTAAGGATGGTGTCGTCGGAATAATCGACTGTACCGCCGAGCCGGAGGATTTTGCCCTCTCGAGCGAGCTTTCTGAACGATATGATGGTTTGTACAGCGCCTATGGCCTGCACCCCGAGGCACTGCGGGATCATACACTATCCGACCTGCTGCGTGTAGTCGAGGAGGAACTCCCCCGTCGACTTAAAACAAAAAAGACGGTGGCACTCGGAGAATGTGGTCTTGACTACTACTATGACATCGACAGAAAAGAACAAAAACAGCTGTTCGAGGCTCAGTTAAAGTTAGCACAGGCTCTTGACATGCCGGTGTTGCTTCACAACCGTGATGCGCACGGCGACATGCTCGAGATGCTCAAAAAATACCCGATAAAAGGGGTTATGCACTGTTTTTCCGGCAGTGTGGAGTATATGCGTGAGATAGTTCGCCTCGGGCTGTATATCGGTATCGGTGGCATAGTGACATTTTCCAACGCCAAGACGGTCAAGGAGGTAGCGCGTGAGGTGCCGGTGGAACGACTGTTGCTGGAGACGGACTGCCCCTACCTCGCACCTGTCCCACATCGGGGCAAGCGGTGCGACTCCGGCATGATAGGGCACACCGCCGCCGAGATAGCCGCCCTGCGCGGCATATCGACAGACGAGCTTTTACAGCAGGTTTTAATTAACACAAAGGAGCTTTTTGCCATTGATTAGTCACGAGTTTTTAACGCCGAATCAATACGGCGAGTATGAGCATTTCGCCGAACGTCATGAAAACGGCAACTTTATGCAGAGTGTCAACTGGGTTAAGGCAAAAAGAGGTTGGTTGCAGAGCATATGCGTCGTGCGCCGAGAGGGTGAGATTGTCGGCGGTTTTGCGGCGATAATCCGCAGTGTCGGACCGATCTCGTTCATCTATGCACCGCGCGGACCGGTCTGCGACTACGCCGACCGTGAGGTGGTTCGTGCCCTTTTCGACGGTGCAAAAAAGCTTATAAAAAAACATCGTGCGGTGGAGTTTGTGTTTGACCCCATGATAGATGCCGACGACAGCGACGCTATCGCCTCTCTCACCTCGGCAGGATGTGAGTTCACCCCCTCGGCGCCGTTCAAATCGACCGTCCAACCGCGGTATAACTATATTGTAGATTTAAAGGATAAGGACGAAGAGAGCCTGATGGCAAGCTTTGTCCGTGAGACGAGGTATTATATAAGATATCCTGCCAAAAAGGGGATTACCTGCCTGCACCTGCCGACCTCAAAAATAGACGATTTTTATGATATCTATCAAAGAACCGGCGATAGACAGGGATTTAATATACGACCGAAAGAGTATCTCGAGAGTTTTCTAAACGCGTTTCCACAGCATGCGCGACTGTATGTCTGCTACAATGGAGAGGAGCCGCTCTGCGGTGGCATTGCGGTGCAGTACGCCGGACGCACGGCGCATGTCTATGGCGCATCCAGTGACAAAAATCGCAACCTGCGACCGACCTACCTTTTACAGTGGACACTGATGCAGTGGGCACTGTCCGGCGGTTGTCACACCTATGATATGCAGGGCGTCGCACCGTCCCCTGAGGACAGCGAACAGCTCTACAACGTGCTCGGCTTTAAAAAGAATTTCACCGGCGAGATCGTCGAGACCGCCGGCGAATTTAAGATAGGTGGAAACCCGTTGTTAAGGAAGTTAGCGAAGATGAGCGGGAAGATTTAAAGACTTACGACGCTCCTACCCCAATACCCCCACGACGCCCTGAAAAACGTTGAGTGCTGAAATCAGGGAACAGTAGGTTATGGATAGGATTATCGGTTTTGTAATGTCCTTTTTTATCGTTATAAAGTCGTTTTGTATTATCAGCAAAATCAGCGGTAGGACGGGCAGGAAGTATCTACCCTGTAGACCCCATATGCTGTCAGAGTATCGAGGTGTCCAGGTGTACATCACGAATATCAGCACCGAGACAACACATGCAACACAAATGCCGGCAATCGCCTTACCGAATCCCCCAAGAAGAGGGGGATTTTTTTTGTCGGTGATGCAGGACAGATAGAGCAGTATCAACAGCATGGCGACTATCGGCTCGAAGATAAACAGATCGCTCAAGATAGGCTCGCCCATCTCACCTCCGACCAGCTGTGAGATAATAAGCCAGCTGTTCTCCTGCAGGGTGGTGAAAAAGAGCTTTACCACATCTTGAAAATGAGTGATAATATAGTTTAAATCGTAGGTCTCACGCACGACATAGTCTACAACCGGCCCCGGCGCATTCTCGACATCCTCCCAGGTGGTGGCAAAGACGGAAAGGGGAGAAAATCGAGCTACCCAGCCGACAAACGACGCGCCGAGCACCATGAGCAGTGACAGGTAATAACTGCGCTTACTTTTAAACAATCGAGAGGGTATCACCCGACAAAAACCGGTGATAAACACATAGACCGCCTTCATAGGTGCGAGCAAAAAGCCGACTGCCGACAACAGTAATATACTGCGTTTTTGTATCGGTGATTTTTTCTCGGAGGTGTTAAGACAGAGCGCCACAAATAAAGTCGCGAGGGCGATGACCATACAATCGTAGGAAAAGCTGGCGGCAATGTGGATACAGCTCGGCAACAGTGCCACCGCCGTTATTATCAACTTATGACGTGGAAGTAGCGCGACCGATAGCCCCATAATGGCGGCAAAGGCGGCAAGGTTAAAAAGACGACCAAATAATATCAGCGTCATATAGTCAAACCCAAAAAGTCGGGCAAGGCTCACCCCAAGTGTCGGGAAAAGGTAGCTGTAGAATGGTTCCGACAGTGCTAATCGACTCTCGACCGGAACGAGCGTTTTGTCCTCACACTGCACGAAAAGACCGTTCATAACCTGTTGGTAGTTGAATATGCTGAGGTTGTCCGCCGATTTCAGCTCCACCGTGTCACCGGCGCGCATGGTGAGTGTCTCCTCATTCTCGATGCCGAGCAGTATGTTGGAGTAGTAGTAGGCGGTGTGAATGTGCACCTCCTCGTCCGGTGCAACGCGCGGTGGAAAGACAAGACTGTAGATAACCCCGACGCTAAAGACAAGGATTATCGTAACCACCGAGAGTGGAAGTTTAAAGACAAACAGCACAAGATACGCCACAACCGCAGCGATGGCACTCAGCAGTGCAAGCAGACAGAACAACACAATGACCGAACCATCGGCACGGTTTGTTATGATGCCAAAACCGAGCGAACTGTCCGTTTTTACTCCGTTTTGGGTAAGTGATGGTGCCTCCACCGGCTCATCACTGCGCCATAGTGCGAGCTTGTCCTGCTCCGTCTCGCCCTGTGCCTTTACGACAAAAATATAGTCTGTCTCACCCTCGGGATAGACAGGGGTATCAAACAGTATAGCGTGATGAGTGTTGTTAAGCAGGGCGGACATCTCGGCAGTACCGGAGCTTAAAAGTGTATCACCGGTGCTGTCATGTAGCTCCACCGTGACAGTTCCGTTTTTCTGTTCATCATAGGTATGAAAAACAAATGTTGCACCATGGATGTCCCGCTCGGTGGTAAAGGGTTGCACCACCCCATCGCCGGAGGTAATATCATCGGTTAAAACCTGATAGCTGTCATTGATATATTCTCGCTCGCTCATGCCGGAGAGGTCGGCGGAAAGATTGTACCAATAAACCCATAAAAACAGCAAAAAAACGGCAATCACAATCACCGCAATGCGTATGATATGCCGAAATTTGCTGTATAGGTTTTTAATCAGGTTCAAGATAAACTCCGCCTTAATTCACATGTGTAATCAATACCGCGTTTGCGCCCTGTATGGGGTCGCCGAGGTACTGTATGACTATCTCGTCGCCGAGCAAAAGATCCCCCTCCGGCAGGGTGGTATCCTGCGTTGTAAAGGCATAGACCACGCCGTCCTCCTGCTTTACACAGAGCAGTTCCCCGACCGAGATGACAATGCCTGTCGAAACGCCGGCAGTATCAAAATTCTGTGGTGTTGGCTCAAATGGTGTCGGAGATGAGTTGTAGGTTATTGTGAACGCGAGGGGATCGCCGGACGGAAAGTCGATAAACTCCACCGTGACCTCATCGTCTCTCCTTAACGGCAGTGTGGTGACGAGCTGTGCGCCGTCCCGTGTGAAATTATACTCCTCACCATCCGAGAGAAGCGTTATTATGTTGTCATTTATGTCGGTTATCCTGCCGCTCACCGTCTCGAGTGACGGCACACCGTCCGCCTCATAAAGCGCAACACAGCGCAAAAAGTCGTTGTCACTGCGCTCTATCAGCACCGATATCTCGTCACCTGCTGTCGGTTGAGCATCGCCCGACGTAGACGCAGGTAGGAAATTCGCGGTAGCCTCGTTGTGGGAGAGGGTATAAAGGTTGCCGTTCTCGGTACGCAGATTTATAACCCCCGGCTCATATCGTGTCACGGCACCGGTTAGCTGAAAAATATCCTCGCTGTAGTAGCCGGTCGGTATCAGCTCCGATGCGGTCAAAACACCGTCTATCACGCTATATTGTGCCGTCACGCTGTCCCCTATCGAGAGGCGACCGCCGGAAAAGGTGTTGTCCGCCGTACGTGTGAGCGGAAAAAATTGTCCGTTCTCGTCCATTACCATTATCAGGTTAAAGACAATGTCACTCACCACACCGGAAAGGCTGTTGCCGTCGGGGAGTTCTTTTGCCGGTTGGACCGAGAGAAGTGTATTGACACCGGCGAGCGTTCCGGTATAGAGCACCGACACCTCATCGCCGTCCCCGATATCATCCGGCAGGTCTAACCCCTCCACCGAAAAGGGAAAGATCATCTCGTCCGCCGTCCTTATGACCAACACCTGCTCTGTAAGTTCCATAACGGTGCCGAAAATCTCACCTTTTCCGAGGGAGCGCACCTCTGCCTTAATTACCCTGCCGTCGTCGGTGGTGGTCAAACTCACCAGGTCACCGACCGTAGGAGGAACACTCCCGAGTATGTCGGCGCTCGCAATATCGACCTCTCTCACCGAGCCGTCAATCATCACCGAAATGTTGGTGTTGTCGGAGGCGACGATATATCCCTCGGTTAAAACCGCTGTATAATTTTCGTTTGCATCGGCGACAAGGATGGCATCATCACCGTCTGTGAGTAAAAAAACCTCGTCCCCCGTATCAAGTGAGCCGTAGACAACTGCGTCGGTGGTGTCAAGGGTCCGTTCACCGTTTAGTGTGTTAACCACAAGATTTGGTAGCGCAGAGCTGTTTAAAACCGTGCCGAAAAACTCCTGAACCGTCGAGATAGGTGCGGCCTCAGGCTGTTGTTCTTGTGGATTTGCACTCTGATCACCTGCCGTACTGCAGGATGAAAGTAGCAGAACTCCGCAAATTAATGCGGTTATAATTGTAAATTTTTTATTCATCATAGAGTATATTATATATCATTTTCGACCAATATTCAACCCATAGTTTGTTATTAGATAAAAAACATACGAAACCACAAAATTACAAATCAGGTATTGACAAAATAAATGATAGAGTATATAATGTACAGGTAGCTTTTAGGGGTATAGCTCAGTTGGTAGAGCATCGGTCTCCAAAACCGAGTGCCGAGG
>CAYJMO010000010.1:8115-30643 GCA_964371365.1 uncultured Oscillospiraceae bacterium | reverse complement strand
CCGACACTACAGGTGCGATTGACCGGTATTTCGGGATGCATAAAATGCATTCCCTACAACACGACCGAGGTTTTCGTCCAAACCCATTGCGGTTGTACAAATTATTCACGATTTTTCAAACTTCATACACAAAAAAATAATATACTGGAAAGAAATATTTTATAGGGTGCGATTTATGTCAAAGGTTGCAAGTTTTATCAAAAAAAGAAAAGTCCTTTTAATCGTTTTGGCGATACTTATTGTTATAGGTATCGTGATTTTTAATGTCATCAGCTCGGCAACTCGTGCGGTGAGTGGTATGCTCTCACTGCCGTCTGCGACGCCGCTCGCCCTGCAGGACATTGAGAATGTCGTTGTCGCGAGTGGTCTCACCGCCTCGGTGGACTCGCAGGTGGTGAGCGTTGTAACGTCTCCCAACACCACCGGTGTTGAGCTGGTCACCCTTGATATAGAGATAGGTGACGAGGTCAAGGCAGGGCAGATACTCGGAACATTGGACGACGAGACGGTGCAGGATAGTATTCAAAATGCGCAGGATGCTTATGATGATAGCGCGAGAGACTTAGGTTATGAAAACGCAATTCAATCACACGACCTGGAACAGGTTCAAAAGACGGCGGACGAAGCCGCCGAGAAATACAACAAGGACAAGGACGAATACAACACCAATTTGGCAAAGATAAACGAGCAGATAGCGGCGCAAAAGACCATGATTGCGTCGTTGGAGACGAATTTGGCGACCAAGACTTATGATTGGCTGAATCCGGACCCGACAAAAGAGCCTATCCTGGAATCAGGGGAGGTTGATTTAGATTTCCCCATAACCGAGAGTGAATTAAATACAGCATATGATAATCTTCCTCAAGATATAAAGGATAATACATCGACGACACCGCCTACCCCATTACAGACTTACATCCGCAACTCCTACCTCCAATTAGTAGCTCTTAAAAACGACATCAGTTCCGCAAGAACACAACTGGATACTTTCGAAGACCAGGCGATTACATTGACCGATAACTATTCCCAGACCGAGAGCAACAATCTTGACACATTGGAGTCGGCGGTGACAACGCTGGAGCGCCAGACCTTGTCATACAATTCTGCCATTGCCCGAAACAGCGATAGTCTCAACGATAGCTACGACGATATTATAGACGCGCAGGAGAGCATTGAGGACACCGTCATCCGCGCCCCGATGGACGGTGTCGTGACCGACATCACCGCCTCGGTCGGCAGTGCGGTGAGCGGTTCTGTCTGCACCATTCAAAACCTCAACAGCATGGAGATTGCCGCCACCGTGCCGAGCTATGACGTGGTCAAGCTCCGCGAGGGCATGTCGGCAATCATAACCACTGACTCCACCGGTGCAGTAGAGCTGAAAGGCACCATCACAAATATTACGCCGATAGCCGTCGACCAGCAGGGCAACTTTTCCGTCACCATCTCGGTAGACGAGGGGCATGAGGATTTGCGCGCAGGAGTGCCGGCAAAGATAACCTTTATGATTGAAACCGCTGAGCAGGCATTTGCAGTGCCTATCGATGCGGTAATGGAGGAGAATGGCACCCACTTTGTCTGGGTCTACGACACCATGCCGACCGCCGAACAGGCGATGCTCGGTGATGCGGACGGCAGACGACGTGTCGATGTCGCACTCGGTCTTGAATCGGACTATCTTGTCGAGATAATCTCTGCCGAGTTGAGTGAGGGATTGCTGATTTTGGACGACCCACAGGGACTGAATGTGGTCACCGATGCGATGATGATGTTTGACGTAGCAAGCCCCGGCGGTGAGATGCCGGGCACTCCGCCCGCAGGTGGCGGTCAGGGTGGTGGTGGCAACCGTCCGTAATAATTTGTGAGGGAATTACTGCAATGTCAACCGATGTTATAACGCTGAAAAATGTGTTTAAAAGATATTTCGAGGGTCACGAGAATGAACTGTGCGCCCTCGACGATGTCACACTCACCATCGAGCAGGGGAGCTTTGTCTCCATCGTCGGTGCGTCGGGCAGTGGCAAGTCCACACTGATGAATATTATAGGCGCACTCGATCGCCCGAGTGAGGGGGAGTATCTGCTCGACGGAGTGGATATTATGGCGGCGGCGGATAGCGAGCTGTCCGGCATACGCAATAAAAAAATAGGATTTATCTTTCAAAACTTTAACCTAATACCGAGGATAAACGCCCAACGCAACGTGGAACTGCCGATGCTTTATGGTGGTCTCGGTGCACGTGCTCGGGCAAGTCGCAGTCTGGAGCTGCTTGACACGGTGGACATGAAGGAACGTCGTCATCATAAACCGAACGAACTCTCGGGCGGTCAAAAACAACGCATAGCAATAGCACGTGCGATGGCGAATGACCCGGCGATACTGCTCGCCGACGAGCCGACCGGTGCCCTCGATTCCAAGACGGGGCGGCTGGTCATGGACATATTTCACGACCTGCATGAAAAGCAGGGCAAGACGATTATCCTCATCACCCACTCGCCGGAGCTTGCGGAGGAGACGGAGCGCATAGTCACCCTTGTGGACGGCAAGATCGTCAGCGACCGCGCCGGCACATTGAGAAAGGGGCAGAGTTAATTGAGCATAAAAGAAAACATACTCCTCGCCCTGACCTCGCTGTGGAGCAACAAGATGCGTGCGCTGTTGACCATGCTCGGTATTATTATCGGCATTGGCTCCGTCATCACGATATTTACTATAGGTAACGCACTCAATAGCTATATATCCGCCGAGATGTCCGGAATGGGCGCAGACAATGTGACCCTCTATGTTTCGGCGCGTTCCTCCGACATTTCCGGCGGTCAGATCTTTCGCCAGATGACACAGGAGGACATGCTGACCGACGATATCCTCGAGGATCTGAAAAACCAGTTTGGCGAACGTATTGAGGCATTCGGCATATCGGTGTCGGGCGGTGATGGCACGGCGAGCATCGGTGAGGACTATGCGAACTTTACCCTCTCCGGAGTGACGGCGGACGAGGCAAATATCAATAACATAACCATGATAAACGGTCGCTTTTTGTTAGAGCGTGAGATAGAGGACGAAAAGAATGTGGTGGTCATCTCGGACAACTTTGCCACCAACTACGGCATAGAGGAAAACCCTATCGGCACCCAGATAATGTTGGAGGGGGCGAATGCCGCACCGGCATTGTTTACGGTGGTCGGGGTGTATGAATACGAGCAAAACGCAATGATGATGGGCTCAATGTCCAGTGATGAGGACATGACCACAAGCGCCTACATCCCCCACACTGTAGCGGCGCGGCTGTCCGGCGCGGGTGAGGGGTATAGTTCCGTCACCATTATGACCAACGGCGACGACAGCACAGGACTTGCAAGCGAGGTTACCAACTACCTCAACAACCGTCAGTACGCGAACAATGAGTATTTTGAGACCGGCTCCTTTGCGATGGAGAGCATTATCGAGACCATGCAGAGTATGCTTACAACCCTGCAACTTGCCATCTCGGCGGTCGCGGCTATATCATTATTGGTCGGCGGAATCGGTGTCATGAATATTATGTTAGTCTCCATAACGGAGCGCACCAAGGAGATAGGCACGAGAAAGGCGCTCGGGGCGACAAACTTCTCCATACGACTGCAATTCATCACCGAGAGCGCAATTATCTGTATACTCGGCGGTATAATTGGCATTGTCTTCGGCGTTGCACTGGGCATGTTTGCATCAAGTCTGCTGGACTTCCCGTCCACACCGGACTTTATCAGCATTGCGATAGCGGTTGGGTTTTCATTCGCCATCGGTGTATTTTTCGGCTACTATCCGGCGAATAAGGCGGCAAAACTTGACCCTATTGAGGCGCTCCGATACGAATAACAGTAATCACTCTTTAAAAAGGCTAAGATGGAAATTTTTATCACACCTCAAAACAACAACTCCTTGACAGAGCAGGAGATAAGACAAGCCCTATTGCAGTCGATAAAGGGGAGAGATATTCGCCGTGCGCTGATAATACCGCCTGATTTTACGCGATTTCACTCGGGTGCCGGACTTATCACCAACATATACTACCATGAGATCACCTCACGTGGGGGGAGTGTTGATATTCTGCCTGCCCTCGGGACCCATGTGCCGGTCACCGAGGCAGAGGCGCATGAGATGTTCGGCGACATTCCTTTTGAGCGATTCATCGCCCACAACTGGCGCACCGACGTGACAAAGCTCGGTGAGATATCGGGCGAATTTATGGATGAAATTACGGACGGTCTCTGGCGTGAGTCGGTGGCGGTGGAGGTCAACACTCGTCTGCTCGATCCGAATTATGACATAATCCTGTCGGTAGGGCAGGTCGTGCCGCATGAGGTTATCGGCATGGCGAACCACTCCAAAAATATCTTTGTCGGTGTCGGCGGAGCGGACATGATAAATAAAAGTCACATGGTCGGTGCGTTGTACGGCATTGAGCGCACCATGGGCAGAGACTTCACGCCGGTTAGGCGCATGTTTGACCATGCCGCGGAGCATTTTTTAGCCGATTTGCCTATAATTTATGCCCTGACAGCCTGCACCGCACCAGACGGAATAATTGACATCCATGGATTATTTATCGGCGATACAAGAAGGTGTTTAGAACGAGCGATAGAACTCTCGCTACAAAAAAACGTTGTTTTCCTGCCTGAACCGATAAAAAAGTGTGTGGTTTTTCTTGACCCGAAAGAGTTTAAGAGCACCTGGCTTGGCAACAAGGCGGTCTATCGCACCCGTATGGCGATGGCGGACGACGGCGAGCTGATAGTTTTAGCGTCCGGCGTTTCTCGTTTTGGGGAGGATGACACGGTGGACATGTTGATACGAAAGTACGGCTATCGTGGTCGTCTGCAGACGTTAAAGCAGTTTGAAGATCCACAAAACAGCGACCTGCACGGCAATCCTGCCGCCTGCGCCCACCTTATACAGGGCTCGTCCGACGGAAGATTTGTCATCACATATGCGGTGCGCGACATCACCCTTGATGAGATTGAGGGCGTTGGCTATAACGCCGCAGAGTACGAAAAAATCGCCGCCCGTTATAATCCGAATAAGCTAAAACCCGGCTATAACAATGTCGACGGCGAGGAGATTTATTATATTAATAATCCGGCACTCGGACTTTGGAATAAGCAGGAGTAGTTCCTGCCACTTTTTATGGAGTAGACATGCTCAGCCTACTATGGGTTGAGCATGTTTTTTGTGCATCTTTATAAGATAGATCACATACCTACCGCGCTACATTAAAGCTTGGGACCGACACGAAATCTTCTCCACCACCTTCATACGCTAAGAAGATATCCGCTACCAGTTCGGCGAGTTCATAGCCGTTGCCAGCCTTTTCCACCACGGCGGCGATGACAATTTCCGGATTGTCGGCGGGGCCGTAGGCGATTATCGTCCCGTCATAAAAACCGTTTGATGCCTGCGGCGTGCCGGTCTTGCTCGCCACCTCGAATGGCAACACGCCGAGATATTGAGCCGCCTGACCATAGCCGGACGCCGCGATCATCCCCTCACGGACGAGGTCGTATGCCGCGCTGTCACGGTAGACGGACGACGCGGTATCTATTTCCTGACCTTGAACGAGGTGCGCGGTTGGCACCTGTCCATCGTTCGCAAGGGTAACGGCATAGACCGCCATCTGCAACGGAGTGACCGAGATATCCCCCTGACCTATCGCCGCCTGCACCACATCGCCGACAAACCACTCCTCCCCTTTTGCTTCGCGTTCCTCGGGTGTGGAGAGTATCCCGATAGCCTCCGGTATCTCGACACCGGTCGATCGACCGAGGCCCATTGCGAGCGCAGTCTCGGAAAAGCTCTCAATCCCGAGGCGGCGACCCATCTCATAAAAATATACATTACAGCTATACTGCAGGGCACGGTAGAGGTTGACACTGCCGTGAATTCCGGTACACCCCGGGGTAAATCCCACGTCGGAATAGTGATTATAAATACCACTGCAATATACGGTGTCAATATCACGCACCACCTCCGACTCCATCGCCTCGATGCCGACCAGCGGCTTGAACGCCGAGCCGGGGCGATAAAGACCCATAAAAGCGCGATTAAATAGTGGCGTATCCGGATTTTCAATAAGCTCATCGTAGTCGGCACTAAGGGTGTTGAGGTCATAGGACGGTGCAGTAACCGAGGCAAGTATGCCGCCGCTGTCCGCCTCCATGACCACCACAGCACCGGAGGTTATCTCCTCTCCCGTCTCAAGGGTAAGCCGATCCATCAGCCGAGCAAGTGCGTCGGCGGTCTCACTCTGGAGCCGTGAGTCGATGGTCAACACCAGATCTTCCCCCGGTATAGTGGGGGTGAGCACGGTGGTGGAGAGCGGTTCACCGTCAACACTGCGTTCGATGACCCACTCGCCGTCCTGCCCTCGCAAATTTTCCTCAAACGCCTTTTCCAGTCCACTGCGTCCGAGCGTGTCGTCCATCGCATAGCCGAGTTCGCTCAAACTCTCATACTCCTCGGGATAGACAGGACCGGTCGAGCCGAGTATATGCGGCATTAGCTCACCGTCCAGGACGACGCGCACCGAACTCTCCTGCACGCTGACCCCTTTTAGACGATAGCTGTTCTCTAAAACACGGTGAAGCAGTTCGTCCGAGGCATTAAGCGCAAAAATATAGGGGGTGAGGTAGCTGTACTCATACATCTCCATGCGTGAGCGTATACCGCAAATTCTGGAGCGCATCGGCTCGTCATAGTCGGCGAGGTCGTATAGCTCAACCAACTCGGCTGTTTTTTCCTCACCATAATAGAGCGTCGAGGGGGTATAGCCAAGCTCATCACAGACTAAAAGCAGATTGTAAAGCGTGTCGTTCAGCTCGTCAGGTGGCAGAAAGGCACGCTCGATGATTATGTTGAAAGAGGTTTCATTCTGCACCAGAGCGACACCGTTTCGATCGAAGATCTGTCCTCTGTCCGCCTCGACGGTGTAGCGATACATGACCGCGTTTTTCGCCGTCTCGTAGAGTTCTTCGCCGTCAACCACCGTCAGCTGTACAACACGCAGGGCAAAGACGACAAAGACCGCAACAGTTAAAAGCGTAAACACCTTGCGTCTACTCATCATACAGACCCTCCGTCTCATGGTCGACGCGCATCGACAAAAAGCTCGGCAGGCGGCATAGTAGGTAGGGTATCGGCGATAATAGTCCGGTGTACAGTACCGTCGGCAGGGTGTGGCGAGAGAATGTGACGCCCACCGAACTGTAGTCCATAAGGTAGCTGAAGATAAAAAGGTCGCCGAGACATAAAAGCGCACTCGCCACGGTGGTGCAGAGGATAAAATCCACCGTCGAGAGGTGGTCGTCGAGGTAATCCTCCTGTCTCGTGCCGCGTTGGTAGAGCGACATAAAGATCGCACCCGCCATCAAAAACAGCGAGAAATAACCGATAAATCGTCCTGCCAACACCTCCCATCCGAGCCCTGCAATAAGTCCGATAAGACCGCACAAGGTCGGGCTTTTACATGACGCGGCAAGTGCAAACACCGCCGGCAGTAGCAGGATAGGTTTGACGCCGCCTATCATTAAAAGCCCCGGGGTCTGTTGTAGCGTAAAGGACAACAGGATTAACAACACCCCTATCGGTATGGTTAAATTTTGGGCAATGAGACGCAGTATACCTTTCACCCTGCGACCTCCGAGGGAAGGATGAACACCGACGACACGCGGCTGATATCCTCCGCCGTGTCTATGATTGCGGTCATGGTCTTGCCGCCGGGCGACAGCTCGAGCGAGGTGACCGTGCCGACGATAAGCCCTGCCGGAAATACCCCACCCTCACCGGAGGTCACCACTAACTCGGCGGTCTCGGCGGCGGTGGAACGAGAGAGCAGTGTCAAGGTGGTCTCGTCCCGCTCGACACGTGTATCCTCACCTGTAACAATGCCGGTCTCACGGCAGGAGCTCAACAGCGCCGAGACGTTGAGAGAGGGGCTTAGTATTGTTCGCACCACCGAATATCCGACTCCAACCTCGGTCACGATACCACAAAGTCCGTTAGCCGATACGACAGTATCACCGCTCGACACCCCCTCTTCACTGCCGATATCAATGGTGAACTGCTCAAAGCCGGTGATAGGGTCACGCCCGACCACCGTCGCCGGTATAAAGGCACTGTCGGCATATTGCACCGCAAGTGCGTCGGCGTGTTCTTGCTGTTCCCCCTCGGCAATAATTGCCTCATATTCCGCAAGCTTGTTTTGCAGGGTGGCTATCTCACTTTTCAGTCCGGTATTTTCCTTGGCGATATCGTCGGCGCGCAGAACGTTGTCGATATAGCCAAGCAGGTTGCCGCTCGCCGCCTCACCGAGGCGAAGCATAGGGGTCATCAACCCTACGATAACGCGTTGAGGCGCCGTTGTGGGGCTGTCGATGCTCCCGGCATATCCCATCAATGCCAGCATCGCAACAGCGACCACAATCAGCGCCACAAAACGTTTGCTCTTTAAAAAGTTTTTCATGAGAAAAGTCCGCCCACCCAGTCGACAACACTGTTAAACCAACCGACTATATGTGAAATAATTTCGTTGCCGGTCGATAAAATTATATCTTCATTCGTATCATAATACTCAATAGCATAGTCCAATCCCTCGAACATCTTGGTGTTAAGTTGTTCCGCAACATGCCCGTTTGAGATGTAGTATAAAACAAACCCAAATGCCGCCGCCGCAATCGAAAACCCAACGATGTGAGCGGTGATATAGAGGACCTTTTTGAGCATTTTATACATTCCTTTCCGATATTTTTTGGTATGTAATCCAATGTTTATACATGATACAGGATAACACAGTGGTTTAACTCGGCTGATTAATCCTCATCTGTGTGCTAAAAATCTCTTCGCCACTCCTCAATCAACCGATGGTTCCCCTCGCGTAGGACGGCAGGCACCTTGCGCCCTCTCCATACCGCCGGTCTTGTGTACTGGGGATGTTCTAAGTAGCCGGGGGTGTAATGGCTCTCCTTCTCCACCCCTTCTTTTGAGGATAAAACACCGTTTTGCAACCTTATCACACTGTCGGCGATGCAGATTGCCGCCGCCTCACCGCCGGTCAACACAAAGTCACCTATCGAGATTTCCTCATCGCAAAACTCGTCGATAACTCGGCGGTCGATACCCTCGTATCTGCCACAGACAAGCATAATGTGGGGCAGGTCGGCAAGGCGCTTTGCGGTCTGTTGGTTATACCGCTCGCCCTGTGCCGTCATAAAAATTATGTGGGGGCGACTGCCTGAAACCCGCTCGACCTCCTCGCAACATCTTGCGATAGGCTCCGGAGTCATTATCATGCCGTGACCGCCGCCATAGGGTTCATCGTCCGTCTTGCGGTGGATGTTGTCGCTGTAGTCCCGTATATTGTGGTAGAAAAGCTCCACAATGCCGGCAGCTGCGGCGCGACCGGTAATACTCTCGCCGAGGTAGCTACTGCATATATCAGGGAAGATGGTCGCGATGTCAATCCTAATCATCGAATTTCCTCTCCCTCGTCGTCGAACATTCCTTTGATGGGGGATATTTTTATGTCGCCGGCCTCAAAATCCCGTTCTTTTATATAGGCAGGTGCGGCGGGGAATAGGTATGCCTCACCGTCGTCGTTTTCTATGGTATAAATATCGGTCGCACCGTGATTGTCTATCCTTGTGATACGACCATAACACCGACCGGATTCATGGTCGGTGACGGTAAAACCTATTATGTCGGCGATAAAATATTGCCCGTCGTCAAGCTCGGCATCCTCACGCTCAAAGAAGAGCGATTTGCCGATTAAACCCTCTGCCTTGTTGCGGTCGTTTACACCCTTAAGACGCAATATGACGGTGTTCTTGTGCACCCTTGCCCCCTCGACGATATACATTGTATCGTCGATAAAAAAACGCTCAAACTGTAGTGCAAAATCCGGCGAATCGGCGATGACATAGAGCTTGACCTCCCCCCTTATGCCGTGGGGGGAGACAAGGTCGCCTATGTGTATGCGCTCAGTCAATCTCGACCATCACCTTTTCACCGCTACGAACCGCCGATGCACGCATTACGGTCCGGATAGCTTTAGCGATACGCCCCTGCTTGCCGATAACGCGACCCATATCGTCCGGCGCGACCGACAGACCAAACACCACCGTGCCGTCCTCGTCACGTCGCTCTGTTACGGCGACGGCGTCTTTATTCTCGACAAGACCTTGAGCGATAATTATCAATAGCTCTTTCAAATATTCAACCGTTCCTTTCTATGCGTAAAACGCCTACCCTAAGATGTTGTGGCGTTTGATTAGTGCACGCACAGTGTCGGTCGGTTGAGCGCCGTTTGCAAGCCAGCTCTTCACCTTATCGGCGTCGATCTTGACCTCTGCCGGCTCCTTGGTCGGGTCATAGTAGCCTATTTCCTCGATAAAGCGGCCGTCACGCGGAAAGCGAGAATCAGCAACCACTACACGATAAAACGGGGATTTTTTTGCACCCATACGGCGCAGACGAATTTTTACTGCCATTTGATTTTTGTTCCTTTCGATTTGTGGGGGTGAAGTCACCCTATGTACTGAATTGCACCTCGTATGCAATATCATGCTAATTAAGTCCGAGTTGCCTTGCCATATTTTTCATGGCTCTCGGGTTTTTGGAAAAGCGTTTCATCATCTTTTCCATCTCGAAAAACTGCTTTAGCAGTCGGTTGACCTGCGGCACATCGGTGCCACTGCCGACGGCAATGCGCCGCTTGCGTTTTGGATCTATTATGGAGGGTTTTGCACGCTCCGCCTTTGTCATGGAGTTGATTATCGCCTCGATATAGACAATCTGTTTTTCGTCCACATCGTCGGGGTTTATCCCCTTTGCACCCATGCCCGGTATCATGGACATTATAGCACCGATACCGCCCATCTTTTTGAGACCCTGTAGTTGGTCTAACATGTCGTTGAGATCAAACCTGCCCTTTGCGAGGTTCTCGGCAGAAATCTGCTTTTGATCCTCCATCTCCTGTGCTTTTTCGATAAGGGACATAATGTCGCCCATACCGAGTATACGACTGCTCATCCTGTCGGGGAAAAAGGGCTCCAGTGCATCTATCTTTTCACCGGTTCCGACAAACTTGATCGGCTTGCCGGTTGTCGCCTTGACCGAGAGTGCCGCACCGCCACGCGCATCGCCGTCCAGTTTTGCGAGAATGACGCCGTCGAGACCGATTTTATCCAAAAACTCTTTTGCGACCGAGACCGACTGTTGTCCGAGCATTGCATCCACCACGAGGAGCGTTTCGTCCACCTTGACCGCCTCTTTTATGTTGGCAAGCTCCTGCATGAGCTCCCCGTCTATCTGCAATCGACCGGCGGTGTCGAGGATCACTATGTCGTTGCCGTGGTCGCGGCTGTGGCGATAGCCTGCCTTGGCGACCTCGACCGGATTTGTCTGCCCCATCTCAAAGACGTTAGCGCCTGCCGCCTCACCGACCACCTTGAGTTGATCTATCGCGGCAGGGCGATATATGTCACAGGCGACCAATAGCGGTCGGTGTCCCTGTTTGATGAAATGCTTTGCGAGTTTGGCGGCGTGGGTAGTCTTACCGGTACCCTGTAGACCGCAGAGCATCAGCACGGTGGGCGGTTTTGAGTTGATATGCACGCGGGAGACTTCACTGCCCATTAAAGCGGTGAGCTCGTCCCCGACAATTTTGATGACCTGTTGCGCCGGCGTAAGACTGGACATAACCTCGGCACCGATAGCGCGCTCGGTCACGTCGTTAATAAAGTTTTTGGCGACCGGCAGGCTGACGTCGGCATCCAATAGTGCAAGGCGCACCTCACGCATTGCGAGTTTAATATCGTTTTCTGACAGCTTGCCGCGACCTCGTAGCTTTTTAAAGGTCTGGGCAAGACGTTCGGTAAGTCCCTCAAATGCCAACTGTGAAATTCCTTTCCTATATATAGACAATCAACCTGCTATGTCTTAAGACATTACAAGGTGTTATTCGCTAATCTGTGCCGAGAGTTTGATAATCTCCTCGGCGTTGCGATAGATCTCGGGCGATGACGTATAACTCTTATCGTTGTAAAAACCTATGTCCTTTGCAAGGCGGGATATCTCCTCGGCGTTGCGCAGTATTAGCGCATACTTGTCGGCAAAACCGACCTTGCTCTCTAACTCGAGCAGATAATGTTCGCCGCGTTTTATGGAGTCACGCACGCCCTGTCGAGTGATGCCGAAATTTGCGGCTATCTCGGCGAGGGAGAGGTCATCGTTGTAGTACTGCTGCATGACATCACGCTGCTTGTCGGTCAACATGTCGCCGTAAAAATCCAGCAAAACCGACAGATTTAGGTTTTTTCCCACAAATATCCTCCGTTTGCGACAACTGTAAAGGTTTTTACTTTTACATTATAGCGCACAAATCAATATTTGTCAATATGTTTTGGGAACTATTATAAAAAAGTCATGTGCAAAATTGCCAACATCTCCCGAATATAAAAACCGGGCACAAGACCGGTAGCACTGAGGCTGTTTGCGGAGTATGCATCATATCCGTATTTTTCGGCAAAAAGTCTCGAGCGCAGTTGATGATAGCCGTCACTCGCGATTATCAAGCTTTTCGGCAGGTCGTTTTCCTCAATAATTTCGGTGGAGAACTCGATGTTTTCCTCCGTGGCGGTGGAGTTTTCCTCGATATAAATTCTTGACGGCTCAATCCCGAGTTCGACAAGATAGTTTTTCATGACCTCCCCCTCCGACATCGGCTCGCCGTAGGTCAGACCACCCGAGACGATGCAGGGGTAGTCAGGGTTTTGGTTTAGCACCTCATAAGCCTCGTTTAGCCTCGCGGCAAGCATGAGCGAGGGGTTGCCGTTTCGAACCATGCATCCCATAACGATGACGGTCGCCGGCGCATCTTCGGTATAGCGGTTGAGGTGTGCCGCATGTAACATGAACGACAAGAACACAGCGCCTACCAGTGTTATGGTGGCGGTGAGCACTGTGAGTATACGGGACAACAGCCCGCCCGATTTAATTATCAACAGAGCCAAAAGCAACGCACCATAAATACACAGCGCGACATAGCCGACATGAAAATTGCCGAACAACATGGGAATAACGCTGAACGAGAGGGACAAGATAGAAAGAACGAGGGTTGTTATCTTTAATATTCTTTTAGTTTTTGACAATAAATTTCAACTCCTTTTGAGGCAGATATGGTAGGGTTTATTCCTCTATCCCCTCTACATATTTCCTGCTGAAATCATCTATCGGCATCGGGCGTGCATAATAAAAACCCTGACCTTTATCACAGTTCATGTTTTTAAGAATTTCGTGTTGTTCCGGATATTCTATCCCCTCCGCTATCGAGACGAGACCACCTATCTCCTTACATAGTTTGAGTGCCGACAGGGTCAGTGTACGAGATTTTTCGTCTGTGATAAGCTCACCGGTGAGCGAACGATCCAATTTCAGCTCGTCAAAGACGGTATACTTGAGGGTGGAGAGGTTGGAATAGCCACTGCCAAAGTCGTCGAGCGAGAGCTTAAACCCTAACCTTGAAAATGTTGAGGTAATCTGAGACATCTTCCGTTCCGAAACGCCGCTTATCGTCTCGGTAATCTCGATAATAATGCGGGAGCTGTCCACACCGTGTCGTCGGCAAATATCGATTAATTTATCGGCAATCCCAGCCTCCATAATGGTCATACGGGAGCAGTTCACCGCCACCGTGACACCCTTGTCGTGACCGCTATCAATCCATTTCTTTATTGTCTTACAGACCACCTCGAATACATGGAGGTCGATGAGGTTTATCATGCCCTCCTTTTCATAAAAGGGGATAAAGCTATCGGGCGGTTGCAGTTTATTGTCGCCACCTATTCTGCGAACCAGCGCCTCCGCTCCGGTGACACAGCCGGTGTCGAGGTCAACCTGAGGTTGCAGGTATACCACAAACTTATCGTCCTTAATCTCGTTATTTAGGTTTTGAGACAGGATACTGCTATACCTGTTACCCTTTGAGGAGCTCATCGCATTTGGTACATCGGAGAAGGTCTTGTTCCAGGTATAACCTATATTTGTTTCAAAATCCTCATTCTTGATAATTTCCTTAAATGTTGAGAGTTTTTGTTCAAAAACTTCCTCTGTCACATCTTTTACTATCACGGTGAATTCATCGCCACCAACACGATAAACATCATCGCCAAACACCTCACATATGTCGAGAGAGAGGCGTTTTAACACATCATCACCGTACTCGAGACCTTTGACTTCGTTGATGGATTTAAGACCTAACACATCTATATATGCGACCCCAAGCGAGGTGAGTTTTATCTCCTCAAATTGGCGCAGCATTTTTGAAAAGCTGTGGCGATTTTTCGCGCCGGTCAGGGTATCGTGGTAGCTTAAAAGGTTGAGGTTTTCCAGCAGTTTTGTCTCGTCCAAAAAGTTTGCGACAAATTTCGCAACAGAGCGCATGAGCATGGTGTTATTCTTGTTCACTCTCGGATTATCAACCCCTATAAATCCGGTCAACACATCGTCTGCGTCCTTGATGGGGGCGGAGATAAGCGTCTCGATACCCTGCGCCGCGAGAGAATCATACTCAGGGGAATCTTTGGGAAGGTCCTCTTCCAACTTATCGATATAGAACTCACCCTCCTCGATAAACTTATCGCACCATGTTTTTATGTTGGATTTGTTGATGTTTTGAAGTTGATCCTTTTGTGTGACAATTCCCTCGGCACACCATTCATAGGTGTTGTTTATCAGCTCGTTAACGTTGTCGAACTCAAAAATATAACAGCGGTCCGCGCCATAATATCCTGCGATGATGCAAAGCAGTTTTTCGATACATACACTCGGAGTTTCACCGGAATGTAGGGTTTCTATGCAGTTAAAAAGCAGGCGTTCCTCATCCAGTCGTATTTTCAGTTCCGACTCTAAAAGGTCAAGTTGGGTTATGTCGGTCGCAACCTCTAAGCGCACCTGCTTACCCTGCATCGGCACAAGACAGTCCTTTAGGAAAAACAGTTTTTGAAATGTCGGGTTAAAGTAGGTCCACTCATAGAACTCACCCTCGACAAGCCTATCGTTGGTACAAAACTCACATGGCGCCTCCTTACCTTGGAGGATCTCATAACATTTTTTATTCTTCCACGCCGAGTCCGGGGGATTGCCGAGTGCCTCGAGTACCGACTTGTTGACATGAAGAAGTTCGTATGTTTCAATGTCCGAGACATAGACAAGGTCGTTGGTATACTCTGAAAGGTACGCCGAGATCATATTATATTCGGTCAGCTCGCCGAGTCGTGTTTGAAGGTGTTTGCTCTGAAATATTATGGAGATGATCTTTGCAATATAGACAAGGCTGTTTATCTCCTTTTCGCTCCACACCCTTTGTTTGGTGCAGTCGTCGAGACCGAGGAAAAAGGCAACCTTATCGCCTTTTTTTATCTGGGCATGTGCAAAGGATTTAATACCCTGGTCGGCCATGAGGTCATACGCCTCGGTCCTGCCGAACATGGAGTCAAGATCGTTTGTATAGAGTATACCCTGTTCCGTCGCATCGACAAAAAAGGTGTTCAGAACTTCTTTTGTTACACCTTTAAGGTTGTCGATTTCGGCAGTTATACCCTCCTTGCACCATTCAAATGTATTATCATAGGTCTCACCGTTGTCGAATGTTTCAAAGATATAACAGCGGTCGGCGTCGTATTTTTGACCGACAATTTTCATGACCCTATCGACCGAAAAGTTGTCCGCATTGCTCTCATAGAGTATGTCAAATACCGCCGAGATGAGGGCATAGTCAAAATAACTGCCTGCAACCCTATTGACATTCTCCACCCGAGTGAGATCGCGCATGGTGCCGTCCACCAGTGATTCGTTATAAAACACGAATTGGTTTTTGCCGAGCATCTTCGCCTGATAAAGCGCCTTGTCCGCCGATTTATACAGCATGTCGTATCTCTCACCCGACATCGGATACATGGCGATGCCGACACTGCCGGAGATAGAATAGTCGCGGTCGGCGGCGGAATATCGTTTATCAAACGCCTCCATAATCTTTTTTGCCTTGGATTTAAGCATCTCGATATCGCTCGTGTTTTCCACGAATACGATGAACTCATCACCGCCTATTCTTGCAACGATATCCTGAGATCGAAAGGAGGATTTAAGATTGTGTGCAACCTCCTTTAAAACCTCGTCGCCGAAAAAGTGGCCGAAGTTGTCGTTTATGGATTTGAAATTATCTATGTCTACTATAAAAAGCGCATGTATAGAATCGCTTTCCTGTTGCAACCTCTCGGTTATGAGCTGTTCGGCGGAGATTTTATTATAACATTCCGTCAAAAGGTCGATCTTGGAGCGTTCCTCCAACATCTTTTGGTCATGCACATCGATACCTTTGCCAACCACAAAGACCGGTGCTCCATTTTCATCTCTGATAGTTTTATACATGATGCGATAGTATCGATAGGAGTCGTCTTTTTGCTTATATCGGATGTCGACCGATTCGAAGTGCCCTTTTTTTATGTTGTCGATAAAGCGTAAAAACAGGTCGCTGTCGTCCGGATGAACAACACCGATCTCAAGGGAGGAACCGAGTGTCACCGAGACGGTGGTGCTCTTCCCAAAGCTCTCGACAATACTGCCGTAGTACTGCATCTCGGAGGATTTTAAATCATAAGAAAAAAACCACTCGTTCGAAAGCTCGGTCATCATAACAAGCAGGTCTTTATCCGAAACTGTGCTCAGTATGCTCTCCTGTGCTACCGAAAGAGTGTCTTTATCCAGGTTAAGATCACCTTTGTTAATACTGTTATTTTTCATGTTTTTAATATAAGCCTATAATATCATACACCATAATTATATATCATTTATACTTCATATTCAACTTTTAATTATAAAATATGCGTTATGACGAAAATCAGGGCAAAACTATGCCCTGATTTATAAAATAATATAGTTTATAGCTATACCGGACATAGTGCTGTAAGTCGAACCATTTTTTTACTGCGCTTGTAGTATCCCACCATCTCTAACATGGCACAAAACGTATCGACCGCATTGATTATATACGCCTCACGACTTTTGGGGAGTTTGTGGGGGGTGATGGGCCACATGTGGCTCTCGATGATATTTTTTTCCTTTTTTGTCAAGCTGAAAAGCTCGCTCGCCTTCTTAGACGCATGTGTAGCGTGGGTAAACAATAGTTTTAAAGCCGCCGAGGTGTATCGAGAATCATGTTCATGAAAGTCGTGCAACATGCCGGCACGCGCCGCCGCACGAGAGTCAAGACCGAGGTGATGGCAGATGACAAAACTTGTGTACGCGACATAAAGGGAGTGGTCAAATCGACTTATGTGTTTAGAATGTTGGTTAATCCTCTTCATGTCCTGCACCGAGGAGTGTGACATTATGTCCTCAATTAAACCGCTAAAGATTTCGTCTAATTTTTCACGAGAGTATAAATTCATCTAAAAGATCATTCCTTGTTGTTATTCTAACCAAACTTACCATGTAAATTATAATGTAAGTTTGTGAAAAATGTGTGAGATTTAACGTTTCGGACAATTCAGTGCTCACTCCTCCTGTGTCATCATGCCCTGCAATTGGTACTCTAAATTGTTGCGAATTGCCTTAATATATCGCTCTCGCAGATTTTTTTGCTCTGCTTTTTCGGCATCGCTCAAACCGCTCGCCTTTTCCTTGCGTGCAAGCTCGGAAATGCGCTCTATCTCTTTTTTATCCATCTTTCACCTACTCCGAAAAAGGGTCGCCCACACCGAACTCAAACACGGTGATGTGGTGATATGGCGTGTTTGGCGTGACTATGACGCTCGGGAAACCCTCGATGTCCGGTCCGCCCGGAAAGTAGCCGGTCTCAAGACATAGACCTGCGTGCTCATTATAGACAGCGCCATCCTTGCCGGCGATGTTATCTATCTTGTTGCCGGTGTAGAGTTGCATACCCGGCTTGGTGGTGACGACCGTCATCTTTCGTCCGCTCTGTTCACTGTACAGCACCGCCGCAACGTCAAACCCCTTGTCTTTTTTCAGCACAAAGTTGTTGTCATAGCCTCCAAAATTATGCACCTGCGGTTCCTTAGACCTTATATCCTGACCGACCGGTTTCGGTGTCCTAAAATCTAACGCCGTGCCGGTCACCGGCAGATATCCTCCTGTCGGGACACATTCCGCATCATTCTCGGTGATACGGTCGGCATTTATCTTAAGTGTATGCCCCAGCACGTCGCCGCTCGCATGTCCGTTAAGATTGAAATAGCTGTGATTGGTGAAGTTGGCGATGGTTGTCGCATCACAGGTCGCCTTGTAGTCCATTATCAACTTGTCGTCCTCACTCAGGCAGTAGGTTACCGTCACCTGCATATTGCCGGGGTATCCGCCGTCACCGTCCGGACTGAAAAGGGTGAAGATAAGACGGTCGTCCTGCGCCTCGACCTCGAAGTTGCGATGGCTATAACGCGCAAAACCTCCGTGTAGGGTGTTGTTGCCGTCATTTTTTTCAAGGCGGTAGAGTGTCTTGTCAAGGTAGAACGAAGCACCACCTATCCGATTGGCATATCTTCCCACAAATGCACCGAAAAAGCCACTTCCCTGCGCATATTGCGGCTGGGTGTCGTAGCCGAGTACGATGTCCTCAAATTTACCGTTCTTGTCGGCGGTCTTGATGGATGTTATGGTTGCACCGTATGCAATCGCGGTGATACTGGTGCCGTTATCGTTTTCAAGAGTGTATGCTATCAGGTCGCTCCCGTCCTCATTCAGTCCAAAAAAATCCTTTTTCAACTCTTTCATTCTGTGTTCATCCTTTCTGTGCGCTATTTCTCGGTTATCTGTATATTAATCTTGAGTTTATATTCACCTGCCGGTGCGTTGTTGGGGTTTTTCACATATACCGCCGGGGTCAATTCCTCCCCGATACCGGAGTTGACGGCGTCCATGTTGATCGTCATCCTCTCGCTTGAAAGGAGAGGTTTCTCAACGCTCGTCTGTCGCAATTGCTCCTTTGTGTAGGGGGTTATCGACAGGTCAAACGGCTTATCGTAGGGACGTATCAACATCATGTGTGAGCGGTTATTCTGACGACCGACCAACATAAGCCACTGCGCACCGTGGCGGTTGCCGTTATCCTGTGCTGTCGCATAGTCGGTGCATAGCTCGTCCTTATCGCCATGTATCAGTATCGGGGTTGCCGCCGACCGACGGTCAACATAGTTCTCGCCCGGACCTAAACAGAAGGTTGCGAGGTCACAAAGGCTGGGTGCACCCTCAAAGGTCATTCCAAGACGCTGTAGATCATATGCGGTGGTCGCGACAAGCTCCACCGTAAGTTCGCCCTGCCTGTTGCAACTGTATTCAATAAAGAGCTTTTTCATACCGCCGGCGGCAAAGACGGTGCGGACCTTATCCCCATCACGCTTTATCTCGGTCAGCGAGAGCGAACGCTCTGCCTGCTCCCAAAAACCTGCCTTTAACACCCTTTTCATGGCAGGGGGCAGATGCAGACACCGATCGTTATCGTTATCCACACGGGAGAACTGCGGACGCATCGGACTTGATAGAAATTCAAATCCATTCAGCTTTACACCGGATAGAAGACCGCTGTACCGGTCGATCTTGAAGCAGACATCGCCCTTTTGGAACACAATATGCTCTGCCGTCTCGCTCGGCGCTATGGTATCATGGTCGAACGATTCACTGCGGTCTTTTAGCCTTGTGTAGGACGTGCAGACGTTGCGCTGTGGTTCACACCATTCATATCGGTTGTTGTCTAAGATAGCGACAACGAGGTCGCTGGACTTCTCGGTGCCTATCGGGGTGTAGGGTATTATAAACTTTTGCGATTCCCCCGGCTTCATTCTTTCAAGTTGTATCCGTCCACTCTGCCGCGACAGCCCGTCGAGGCGCAGTTCCCAATTAAGGGAATAATCGCTCAACACCTTAAAAGCATGATTATTATACACTGTCGCGAGTTCGCCGTCAAGCTTTAAATTCAACGAGCTGAAACACTGCTTTATCTCGAATGCCGTTGGGTAGGGGGTATAGTCGGCACGCAGTATGCCACCCCTGCCGAAATACATCGGTTTTGAGCCGTTGAAGAGCGCTTGCTCGATATAGTTAAAAAGGAAAACACCGACGATATGTTCATTCCCCCTCATCGCCTCAACATAGTCGGCGAGGTGCGTCATGCCGTTTGTACTCCTGCCACCTACACAATCGAGCAGTAACGGAGCGTCGTTTAGCTTCACCGCTTTTTTTATATGCCTGCTCGAGGGGGTTTCGAGCGTCCTTATCGCCACACCGACTATCGGTCTTGTGCCGTCCCTCGCCTCGAGCAGGTCGACAAGCTCGGAACGTGACCGTGGCGGCATCTCGTCCAACTGCCATAGTATCAAGCAGGGGTGATTTTTCAGTCGCAGATAGAGCGAGAGCAGGCGCTCACGGCAGAAATTCGCAAGTTGAACATGGTTGAAAATCTTCCTCTCTACCTCAAAACTCACCCGTTCCACCACAAGTATTCCAACCCTGTCACACAGGTCATAGAACAGCTCACAGGCGGGTTTTAAAAGACGAACGGCGTTAATGTTGCACCGTTTAAGCAGGTACACAATCTCCTTGACCTGCTCCTCTTCTACCGCACGAGCAAGATATGCGTCCCACTCGGTATAGTTCGTTCCAAAGAGTTTGACCGGTTGACCGTTGAGTTTCAATCCGCCATCGCTCGACACGGCAACCTCGCGAAAGCCCACATAGGTGGAACGCAGGTCGAGGCTGTTGCCGAAGGTGTCCTGTAGATATAGCACAAGGCGGTAGAGATAGGGGCTCTCATCGCTCCAAAGATTGACCCCGACAGGTGATATCTCGAGCTCCAACTCCACCGAGTTCTCGGTGCGAACCACGTTTAGCAGTAGCTCCTGTGCCTTGCCGACGATATTCCCACCGGCATCGTACAGTATCCCCCAAAGTTCAAGCGAATCAAGCTCTGCACCGGCGTTTAAGCCTGCCTTGATCATAAGAGTAGCGTCGGTATAGCTATTTTCAAGTCGCGTGTTGACACAAAGGCTGTCGATGCGAAATATCGGCTCACCACATAGCCATACACTGCGGAATATTCCGGCAAGGCGCGGTGTATCGTCGCAGTCAAGATCTTCAAAACAACTGCCGTAGCTGAATCGATAGACGATTATGGTAATGTGGTTTTCACCCGGGAGGACAAAGTCGGCAATGTTAAATCGGTGAGGATCATAGGAGGACTGACAAAAACCGATATAGCTACCCCCGACATAAATCTCCGCCGCCGACCCGACACCGTTTAGCTGTAAAAAAAGCTCCCTTTCTAACATCTCGGTGGTGATGTTAATAATTCGATGATAAACCCCGACCGCATTGTCGTTCAAAATGCGTTTTGACGGTTCCGGTTCGGCATCAAAGGCCATGCCCACCCGTTCGCAGCTGTTCCACTCATGGGGAATATTTACAACATAGTCCGAGGGGAAATCCCGTATAAACTCTATCCCCTCCGGCACGCGGTCAAGCGATGGATAAAAAAGAAAATCCCATCCACCGTCAAGACACAGATAACGTCGGCTGACAACGCTGTTCCTCGCGTCACCAACCGTATCGTAACCAAAACCGACTGCGTCGACCGGCAATCGGTTTTGGTGTACAAAATCTAAATCGGTAAATGGTGGATGTGGCATCTATATGCACACTCCTGTCTATGAATTTATTACCCGAACTCTCAGAACTCCGTCGATGGCGCAAAGGCGATCGATAGTGTTCTGCTCTACGGCGCAGGGCACGTCTAAAACGGTGTAGGCGATATCTCCCCTACTGCGGTTGACAAGGTTTTCAATGTTGAGACCTGTCTCACCGGCAAGTCCTGTTATGGCGGAGAGCAGTCCGGTGCGATTTTCGTTGAATATGCATATTCTTGTGCCGTCAAACGCATCAAGCGAGATGTTTGGCATATTCACACTGTTTTCAATCTCACCACGCTTTAAAAACGCCTTGGTTTGATTAACCGCCATGACGGCGCAGTTCTCCTCACTCTCGGGGGTGGAGGCGCCAAGGTGCGGTATCGCGAGCACGCCCGGCACGTCGATAAGCTCATCGGTCGGGAAATCGGTGATGTAGCCCGATATCTTCTCGGAGTTGAGCGCCGATATTATGTCGGCATTGACGACCAAATCACCACGCGCGAGGTTGATTATCCGCGCGCCGTCCTTCATCTTGGAGAGCGTCTCTTTATTGATAAAGCCTTTGGTGTCCTTATTGACCGGCAGATGAAGTGATAAAAAGTCACAGTCGTTCAAAAGATCGGCAAGGTTGGCGCAGGGTTTGACACTGCGCGAGAGGTTCCACGCCGCCTGCACCGAGATAAACGGGTCATACCCATAGACCTCCATGCCGAGGTGCACCGCCGCATTTGCGACCAACACTCCGATAGCGCCAAGACCGATTATTCCAAGTTTTTTACCACCTATTTCAGGGCCGACAAACTGGG
>CAYJMO010000010.1:0-8105 GCA_964371365.1 uncultured Oscillospiraceae bacterium | reverse complement strand
CCCTTTTCCACTAAAGCAGGGACTTCCTCTCCCTTGCCTTTGAGCGTCTTTGCCCAGACGACGCCGTCACCGAGGTTGCGGCATCCGGCTATGAGCGCGGCAATGGTCAACTCCTTGACCGCATTGGCGTTGGCACCGGGGGTGTTGAAGACGACAACTCCCTTTTTAGTGCAATCCTCGACCGGAATGTTGTTGTATCCTGCACCGGCTCGGGCGATGGATAGCAGGTCGTCCGTGAGCTCCTCACATGCAATTTTGCTACTGCGCACCAGTATCGCGTGTGGACTTTGCTCCTCATCACTCACAGAGAAAAGAGGTGGTTTCATCGCTACAAGACCTTTGTCGCTGATGCTGTTGCGTGTCTTTATTCTAAACATTCTTTTCAAACCCTTTCATGAATTCCACCAACCTCTCGATACCCTCGCTCGGCATGGAGTTGTAGATGGATGCCCTCATGCCGCCGACCAAACGGTGACCTTTTAGGTTGACAAAGCCGGACTTTGCCGCCTCGGAGCAGAATTTTGCATCGATATCGGCATTTCCTGTCGCGAAGGTGACGTTCATCATACTGCGACAATCGGGGCGAACAGGGTTGCTAAACAGTGCGCTACCATCGATAAAGTCGTACAGCACCGCCGCCTTCTCGGCATTAATTTTCGCCATATTTTGCAGACCGCCGACGTCGTTTTTAATATAGTCGGCAACGAGACCGGCAACATAGATGGAAAAGGTGGGCGGTGTGTTGTACATGCTGTTTGATTTGACATAGGTGTTATAGTTTTGCATTATCGGCAGACTGTCGGCACTGCGCTCGAGCAGTTTTTTATCGATTATGACAACCGCAAATCCCGCGGGTGCCATGTTTTTTTGTGCTCCGGCATAGATAAGTCCGAAACGGCTGACATCGAGCGGCTCACTCAATATGCTACTGCTGAAATCCGCGACGAGCGGCACATCACCGCAGTTCGGCAGGTCGGTGTACCGCGTGCCGAAGATGGTGTTGTTGTGGCAGATATGCAGATAGTCACTGCCCTCACTCGTCTTTATGTCGCCGATGTTTGGTATGTAGGAAAAGTTTTTATCCTCGGAACTTGCGACGACGTTGACATCTATCAACTTTTTAGCCGCCTTTGCCGCCTTGCCGCTGAACTCGCCGGTGACGACATAGTCCGCTGTGCCGTTTTTCTTAAGGTTGGCGGCAATCATGTCAAATTGGCCCGACGCACCACCCTGAATAAACAACACATCATGGCTGTCCGGTACACCGAGTAGATCGATAATACTCGCTTTTGTGTCGTTAAAGATCTTGTCATAGACGGGGGAACGGTGGCTCATCTCCATAACCGATTGACCGCTGTCCTTATAGCAGAGCATATCCTCCTGCACCTGCTTTAAAACCGGGAGCGGCAACATGGATGGACCTGCCGAGAAGTTAAAAACTCTGTTCATTACATTCCTTTCTTGATGTTTTGTCCTCTTCAGTTCATTTCATCGAAAAGGACAAAACATATTCCATTCGCTAATTAAATAATCAAGGTTTTGCCGCTCATCTCGCTCGGTTGCGGTATGCCCATTATGTCGAGCATGGTCGGAGCGATGTCGGCGAGACAGCCGCCACTGCGCAGTTTGCAGTCGTGATTTATAATTGTAAGCGGCACCGGTGAGGTGGTGTGTGCGGTAAATGCGGAGCCGTCCGGCTCGCACATCTGGTCGGCGTTGCCATGGTCGGCGGTCAGAACTATGACACCGTCCATCTCAACCACCGCCGCCTGTACCTTAGCTACACACTCGTCTACCGCCTTGACAGCGGCGACGGCGGCATCAAACACGCCGGTGTGACCAACCATGTCGCAGTTGGCAAAGTTTAGTATAATCACGTCATAGGCGCCGGATTTTATACGTTTGACAGCCTCGTCGGCAACCTCATATGCCGACATTTCCGGCTTGAGGTCATAGGTCGCCACCTTGGGGGAGTTGATAAGTGCCCTTTCCTCGCCATCATAGACCTTTTCCACACCGCCGTTGAAGAAGAATGTCACGTGGGCATATTTCTCGGTCTCGGCTATGCGCAGTTGAGTCTTGCCGAGCTTTGAGAGATACTCACCGAGCGTGTTGTCAAGTCCGGTCGGTTTAAACGCGACGGTGACGTTCGGCATGGTGGCGTCATACTGTGTAAAGCAGACATAGTGCAGGGGGAAAAAGCCGTTCGGGCGCACAAAGCCGTCGAAAGCCTCGTCCACAAAGGTGCGTGTTATCTCACGCGCGCGGTCGGGACGGAAGTTAAAGAATATCATGCTGTCGCCGGAGGAAATCTTGCCCTTTTCATCGCAGATGGTCGGCAGGACAAACTCGTCGGTCACCTGCTCGTCGTAGCTCGCCTTGATGGCGGCTACCGGATCGGTGTTTTTTACACCCTCGCCCATAACCATGGCACGATATGCCTTCTCCACACGCTCCCAGCGGTTGTCACGGTCCATGGCATAAAAACGTCCCATGACGGTGGCGATACTGCCAAGCCCAATTTTTTTAAGCTCGGTGTTCAGCTCGGCGACAAAATCGGCACCGCTCGAGGGGGGTACGTCGCGACCGTCCAAAAAGCAGTGGACAAAAACGTCCTTGACACCGCATCTTTTGGCGAGCTCTACAAGGGCATAAAGGTGAGTGTTGTGGGAGTGGACACCGCCGTCCGACAGCAGTCCGGCGAGGTGAACCGCCTTACCGTTCTGCGCCGCCGCATTCATGGCGGCAACCAGCTCGGTATTTTCATAAAAATCACCATCGGTGATAGACTTTGTTATGCGTGTGAGCTCCTGATAGACCACACGGCCGGCACCGATGTTGGTGTGACCGACCTCGCTGTTGCCCATCTGACCGTCCGGCAGACCAACCGCCATGCCGGAGGCATCGATAAGGGTGGTCGGGCAGTCGGTGAAGATTTTATTTAGGGTTGGAGGGTTGGCGGAGATAATGGCGTTGCCCTCGGCAGATTTGCGATCGCCAAATCCGTCTAATATGCATAAAACTAAAGGTTTTTTCATCTAAGTATCTTGTCCTTTCAACAGCTTATTTAGCGGAGCCTGCCTCGACGATAACTGCGAAGTCGGCAGATTTAAGCGATGCGCCACCGATAAGACCACCGTCAATGTCGGTCATACCGAGCAGACTTGCGGCATTTTTCGGGTTCATGGAGCCACCGTACTGGATGGAGGTAGCCTCGGCGACAGCCTCACCAAACATTGCGGTGAGCTTCTTGCGAATGAATGCGCAGACCTCCTGTGCCTGATCGTCGGTGGCGGTAACGCCGGTGCCTATCGCCCATACCGGCTCGTAGGCTATGACGACGTTCTTCATCATGTCGGCAGTAAAACCGGACAGTCCGCGTTTTACCTGAAGCGCAATAAGCTCCTCGGTTATGCCTGCCTCACGGTCGGTGAGGGTTTCACCCACACAGACGATGGCGATAAGACCTGCGTTGACGGCGGCGGTGGCACGCTTGCAGACCGTCTCGTCCGTTTCGCCGAAGTATTGACGACGCTCGCTGTGACCGATAACCACGTGACTTACTTTAAGCTCACACAGCATGTCGGCAGATATCTCACCGGTGAAAGCACCGGACTTTTCAAAATGCACATTTTGTGCACCCACCTTGATACCGGTGCCGGCGCACAGCTCCACCGCTTTCGGCAGGTCGACGTAGGGCACACAGATGACGACATCACAGTCGGCATTAGCGGCAATAGGCTTTAACTCCTCGATAAGGGTCGCCGCCTCGGACGGGGTTTTATTCATCTTCCAGTTGCCGGCAATGACGACCTTGCGTTTTGATTTGTTCATTATTCTATTCCTTTCAATTTTGATGTTGTTGGTTGGTGTAATTCAACCTGTTTTGATCGGGCGGATGATATCCGCCCCTACAAATTAAATATTATTGGTTGGTGTGTGCGGGTCGGGCAAAACATTATTTCTCGTTCAAACAAGCGATACCCGGCAAAATCTGTCCCTCTAAGAACTCAAGGCTTGCACCGCCACCGGTGCTGATGTGGGTCATCTTGTCGGCAAAACCGAGGTTTTCCACCGCCGCCGCCGAGTCGCCACCGCCAATGATAGAGACCGAATTGCTGTCCGCAACCGCCTTGGCAACCGCAATGGTGCCGCCGGCGAAGTTCTTCCACTCGCTCACGCCCATCGGGCCGTTCCAGATAACTGTACCGGCGCCATTAATAGCATCGCTGAAAAGTTTTTGTGTCTCGGGTCCTATGTCAAGTCCCATCCAACCCTCTTCGATGTGATAGTCGTCCACTATCTGCCAGTCAGCGTCCTCGGCAAACTTGTTTGCAACCACGTTGTCGACGGGCAGTAGCATATTGACACCCTTTGCCTTTGCGTCGTCCAACATCTTTTTGGCAAGATCAATCTTGTCCTCCTCACACAAGGATGAACCTATGGTCATGCCCTGTGCCTTAAAGAAGGTGTATGCCATACCACCACCGATGATGAGGGTATCCACCTTGTCAAGCAGATTCTCGATGACACCGATCTTGTCGCTGACCTTTGCACCGCCGAGTATTGCAACAAACGGGCGTTTCGGATTTTCCAGTGCGCCACCCATGAACGATAGCTCTTTGCCGATAAGATATCCGCAGACAGCCGGCAGGTAGTCTGCAAGACCTGCAGTGGAGGCATGTGCACGGTGTGCGGTACCGAAAGCGTCGTTTACAAAGATATCGGCAAAGGAGGCAAGTTTTTTGCCGAATTCCGGATCGTTCTTCTCCTCCTCCTTGTGATAACGCAGGTTTTCAAGCAGGCAGATATCGCCGTCTTTCAGTGCGGCAACCTTTGCGGCGGCATCGTCACCGATAACGTCGGTAGCCATCGCAACAGGGCAACCGAGTATCTCGGAAATGCGCTTTGCGACCGGTGCGAGAGAGTATTTTTCCACAACTTCACCCTTGGGGCGACCCATGTGGGAGCAAAGGACAATCTTCGCGCCCTTTTCTTTGAGGTATTTAACGGTATCCATCGCGGCGACGATACGCTTATCATCGGTGATGACGCCGTCCTTCATCGGCACATTAAAGTCGCAACGCACTATACAGCGCTTACCGGCGACATCGATATCTTCCACGGTTTTTTTGTTGTTCATGTTCATTTTATCTTTCTCCTGTGTTTTTGACTGTGTTATTGTATAAATTGTACCACAAAATCTCTGTTACTGCAAGGGGAAAATTGCAGATTGATAAAAAATTAACAACCACTACAAATCGTCGTTGTTAACCCTTTTTGTAGCCGCCACCATCGCGAGCGACACAAGGCATACCACCATCGCACTGCCGCCGGCGGAATAGAACGGCAGCACAATGCCGACCACCGGAATAATTGCAAGATTCATTGCGATGTTTATTATCGCCTGACCTAATATCATCATGAATACGCCTATTATGAGGATACGATGTTTTGCCTCGTTGCATCGCTTTGCCAAAATAAGCAGTCGGACACCCATTAAAACAAACAACAACAGCACGATCAGCATCCCGACAAGTCCCGTTGTCTGACCGATAAACGAGAAGATAAAGTCGTTGTGGGAGTTCGGGACATAATAGTGTTCCGAGCCGGAAAACCCGACCCCAAAAAGCCGTCCCGAACCGATAGCAACAATACTTCTTGTCTGTTGAAACATGATGTCGGGGTACTCCTCGGGATTAAAAAGTCCGAGTATGCGCTGTTGTTGATAGGGGCGCAAGAGATCAAAACCGACCGTGACAAAAAACAGCGCTCCTGCCGCCGCACTGCCGATGACTATAAAGATATTGAGACCTGCCGCGATTAGCATACCTAAAGCGATGACCGCGAAGACTATGGCGGCGCCGTCATCCCCTTGAAGATGGGCGAGCGCCATAATCCCACCGGTGTGCAAAATTGCGAGCAGTAGCGGAATAGGACGGTTGATACGCCCCTTGAAATGCGCAAGTTGCATGGAAAAGGTGCCGATAAATATCAACTTGTAGAGCTCGGTCGGCTGAAAGCTGATGCCGGAGAAGACGGGGAGCCATGCCTGTGCCTCCGTCTCACCCGGCGCATAGCCGACGAAAAAGGTCAATGCGATCAGAATAATGCCGATACCGACCATCACATACCAAAATCTATAAAAGACATCCAGCCCCGAAACAGAGACTGTTATCATGCCGAAAAGTCCAAGTCCCATCGCTAAAATTTGGGTGGTCATGTTGGAATAATCGGTGAAAAAGGAACGGCTTACGGCATAGAGCATCAACACCGATATTGCACAGCAACACGCGGCGAGGAGATACAGCGGTATATCAAAAGTCGTTTTTTTTAGGGTATTTAACAAGTTGTTTCCTTCCCGACTCAGAGTGCGTGGTCCGGCTTTTTAACGGTGCTCACACCACCGGCATTAAGAAGACCCACCACCGAGGTATAGGGAAAATGCTCAAAGCGGCAGTTTTCCTCAACAATACGCGGATCATTCTGCTCTTTAAGCGTGTCTAACAGTTGTTCTTTCAGACGTTGCTGTGCATCACGATGTTGTGCATCACCTGCAACGTTGCGAATGGCATCGGGGTCGCTCGGTAGGTAGAAAAGCTCCTCGTAGGGGCGTTTTCCGACGGCGAGGTCATAGAGGTGACGGTGCTGTTGTTCGTTGCGGTTCAGCACCATCCACGCCTTGGTGGGACTGGCGTCAAAGTCGGGATAACTCACCTTGGTGTCCCATGCAAGGGCCTCATAAGAGATTTCAAAGTTTGGATCTTCCACTCCGCACGGGTCGCCCATCGGCCATCTGTCCGGCTCAAAGTTGATGATATAGAGGTAGTCCTCGGTGCGAATAGCGCGTTGAGGATAGGGTAGATATCCATCACGAGCACAGTCGACATGGCGCTCCCGACCGGTGACCACAAAATTTTGCTCCGGCGCAGGGTACTGCTCGTCACAGAGTTGATTATAAAGGCTGTTCGCGGTCATCTCGCTCGGCACTTTTACACCGGCAAAGTCGAGGAAGGTTGGCGCGAGGTCCTGAATGTTGACAAGGTTGTCTATCACTCTACCTGCCTTGATCTTCTCGGGATAGCGTGCAAGCAGTGCGACGTCGCTGCCGAGGTTGTAGAGGTTGCATTTGCCGCGGTGCATTCCCGGTATGCCGTGGTCACCGCTGACAACTATAAGCGTGTTATTTAGCTCACCGCGTTTTTCCAGCTCGTCTATGAGCACACCGAGACCGGCATCAAACGCAAGCACCTCACCGAGATAGTCGGCAAAATCCTCTCGAACTTCATGCACGTCCGGCAGGCACTCCGGCATACGTCCTTTAAGATCGTCCGGCTCCAGCCCCCACAGCTCCTTGCCGGAACCTCGCTCCCAGGTGCGATGGGTGTTGACGGGGCCCCACCAGTAGCAGAAAGGCTTATCCCCCTCACGCTCCTCTAAAAAGTCGACAAAATTGCCACGAACCTCGTCATAGAGCTCGTTTTTCGCATCTTCAATCGGAATGTCTTTTGAGCGTTTTGTCACATTGTGAGAAAATTCACCGAAGTCATAACCCTTTTTCATGTAGGCATTGCGCGCACCACCATAGGGCGCGTCGGGGTTATCACCCGGCGACCAAACCTTGTAGGTGTAGCCTATATGATAGCCGTTTTTCTCAAGCTCCAGTGGAAAGGAGGGTATATTTTCATCCCAGTGCGCGCCGAGCAAGATCGCGCCGAGACCGGTCTGCCAGAAATATTTTCCCGACAGGACGGAACTGCGACAGGGGGTGCAGCTCGGTGCCGGTACAAGAGCGTTTTTATAAAGAGCGCCTTCGTGCCCTATTCGGTCGATGTTTGGTGTGTTGATAAGTCGATTGACGGTGCTGTCCTGCTCGTGCTCGGCATAGATACTCGCATACCGACCCCAATCGTCTGCAAATGCAAAAAGAATGTTCATATTAATTCCTTTTTTGTGTTGTTGGTTAGTTTTCATTATAACATAAAGGCCACACAAAAACAAGTAGGGCACGCATTGTGTGCGTGCCGTTTTTTAGCATTATATGTATGCCCCAGGGTGCAATGATTTACGGTTATTTTTTATACCTAAAACAATCCACCGCGTGG
>CAYJMO010000009.1:0-32252 GCA_964371365.1 uncultured Oscillospiraceae bacterium | reverse complement strand
CCCCTGATCGCCTCTTGCACGGTACTGTTCCTCGGGGGCGTAGCCCGATTTGAGGATTACCGACAGACTTTTTGAGTTGGCACTGCTCTCGTATCGAGCCGCACCAAAATCGAGTAGTTTCACCTCACCGCTGTCTAAAATGTAGATGTTGTCAGGGGATATATCACGGTGGATTATGTTTTCGGCGTGCACAGGTGCGAGGGTGTCACAGATTGATAGGATAATTTTTCTCGCCGTCTCATAGTCAAGTCGACCGGAAGATGCAAGTATCTGCTTGACGTCGTGACCTTTCAAAAACTCCATTATTATATATGCGGTGTTGTTCTGCACAAAGGTGTCGTAAATGTCGGTTATGCCCTTTATGCCGTTAAAGCGGGCAAGTCGCCTTGCCTCGTCGATAAAGCGCTCCAGTCCAAAACCGAACTGCTCGGTTGCCTTGCCGCCGTAGACCGATATGTCGGTGTTCCCCGGCATACGTGTCGCAAAGGAGGTCGGGAAGAACTCCTTAATGGCGACCACGCGCTCTAACTGTGCGTCGTAGCCGATATATGTCACACCAAAACCGCCAAAGCCCAAGACCTTGCCGACGATATACCGTCCGGCGAGGATACTCTCCGGTATTAAATGAAAAGCCTCACGCGGTGCGGTGCCACGGGTGTAGCCGCAGTTCTCACACGGGTCGTGCGAGGTCTCGATCATACAGGACATACAGCGGTGCATATTTTCTCCTTGTTGGTGTGTTGGTTTTCAAGGTGAAGGACTATAATAAAGACCTTGCAACCCTGTCCGAGTTGCAAGGTCGACCATTGTTTGGGTTAGTTGAGTCGGAATCTGTTTTCGCGGTTGCCCAGGGCAATTACCGTTCCTCTTTGCATCTGGGTCGCCATGTTAGCAACCAATCTGTTGCCGCCGTCGATGTATGTGCCGTTGCTGGAGAAATCGGTCACCATATATGCTCCGATAGCGGAATTATAGGTGATACTGCAATGCTTACGGCTGAGCTTATCGGCGTTGCGATCGATTATAAGGTTGCAGGTGCTGTCGCGGCCAATTAGCAGATCCTCGTTAGGAGCGAGCGGTATGTCCTGCCCTGCGTACATGCCGGAGAGTCCGGACATGGTGCCGGGTGCCGCCGGCTGACCGGGTGCCATCTGTCCGCCCGGTGCCCCTTTTGGTACGTTAACGAAGTTCTGTGCACCCTGCGGTATGGAGGCCGCCGCCGCGGTACTTCCGTAATGGTAGTAGTTGTTGCTGAAAGCTACCACATAGTCGATAACTCTGCGACAACCGCCGGTGAGAGGCACTAAAATAGATATTGCCATGTGCGGTTTGATGTTAAAGGCTATGTAATATTTATAACGCCAGTAGACGTTATATGCGATACAACAGGCGTAGTAGATAAGCAACAGGATAAGAGCAAATGTGCCCCAGTTGTTACTGCTTATCGCCATGACTATCAGATAGAGTGCACTGCCATACAGCCACCATCCCTCTAAGAAAAACACCATCCACCACGGTTCGTCCACAATTTTAAGACGATATAGAGCTTTTGTGATCGGGACGAAGGGCATCCAGTCCTTGTCTAATCCCGCTTTTCTTCCGATATATAGCCATTTAAAGCCGGTAAGCACCCAATATGCAATGATAAACATCAATATGAGCACCGTTATGATTGCCATCGAGGACATAACACTCTGCACCAAGGTCATGAGTGTGCCGAGAATTCCGGGCATCGCCGGGAGTGCGCTACTACCGCTGCCGCCGCCGAGCAGATCAGCCGCGCCCTGTAAAGTATCTAAGTTCATAAGTAACCTCCTTTATAAAATGTATAGTTAGTCTTTCTTCATGTCCCAGTTGAACCGATCGGTACAGCAGGGGATAAACATAAGCTCACTCTTACCGACGAGCAGACGATCATGCACGTTGATGGGTTGTGGGCTTAACACCACCGCATCGTTAAGATAACATAATTCCTTGCTGTCGCCCGGTTGGATCAAAAACAGATTGCCGCGTGGTTCATAGACAATGATGGCATGACGCTCACGGCTGACCGTGTTATCCTTGGCGATGCACACGTCCATGTTGGCTCCTCTGCCGATAAAGTTGCGACCGCTTTTCAGGCGGAAATCCTCGCCGAAGTGCTCTCCGTCGGTACAGACCAACCAGCCGACTACCGGCTCTTTACCGATAGAGGAGGAGAAAAAACTGACCGTTTTATTGTCGTTGTCGATGGGAATACTGGGGGGTGGTTCGCTGACCGCGGCACTGACCGCATCCTGCAATGAAGGAGTAGATACCGGTATCGGTGCCTGTTGTTCCATCATGCTCAGTGGCATGGTCGGGGGTGCATCATGGTTTAATGCGACCGTTACATCGTCGTTTCCACTCGCCGCAAGCGGTACGGTCAGGTTGCTCTCCATCGCCGGCCCTTGAGCGCAGTGTGGGCAACTGCCGAAGCTCTCGCTGTCGAAAAAGTGCCCGTTATTGCATTTTACAAGATTCATAACTTTTCTCCTTTGTTAGGTTTTAAAATATATATTAAATAGATACAGCGGGTTTTATGTCGCCGTTATATCTGATTAATATTGCGGTTGTGTTATCCTGTCCTCCAAGGCTCTCGTCAATCGCCGTAATGACAAGACGATGAACTTTGCTCGGTACCGGCTCGCGCTCCGACAACTGTTGCAGAATGATCTGCTCGCTGAGCGTCTTGGTCAATCCGTCGGAACATATCAATATCATGTCATTTTCCTGTAGTGCGAGTGGTGAGTTGGATATATCGATATAGTCGAGGGTCGGCGCACCGATATAGCTCACTAATGCCTCACGGTTTTTGCTGGCATTTGCCTCCTCCTGCGTCATTCTGCCACTCTCTACCAACTCACTAAGTTGCAGTGCATGGTTGTGCTCTCTCGTAAGGCTGACCATCTCGTTGCCGCGGATAATGAAAATCCGACTGTCTCCTACCGACACCCAATAGAGTGAGCTACCTTTAAGGTAGACGCAGGACAGTGTCGTTCCGGTGTCGTTACCCTGTCTTGTATAGCGCATGTGCAACATCTCGTTGGACTCGTGTGTCACCCTCACGAGCAGTGACGGTATGTCGGTGTTTTTGTCTGCACCGGTCAGGCTTTCTATAAAGAATTTTACGACGTCGGCACTTGCGAGCTCACCGCTCGACATGCCACCCATTCCGTCACATACAATTCCGAGCACCTCACCCCCCACTTCGGTGAGAGATTCACTGACAAAGCCGCTGTCCTGTTGGTAGTTCCTTGTCCCGATGTGGGTAGATATTCCGGTCTCTACCGCATAGTACGGCATCTCGGTTGGTGGTGGTGCGGCAGGGGCGAGAAGAACATCGTCCGGCAATGCCTCAATCTGCTCCTGCTTAGTGATCATAATTGTCGGGGCATCATAGTTTGATACGTTGATCTCCTGCAACGGCTCCCTTGCCGGTTCTATTGGTGGTTCCTTCTTCTTTCGTTTAAATAGGTTTAGCACAGGCCTACCTCCATTACACAATCCTGTGGAGCGATATAAAACTGTTTGCCCGGGTCTAATCGATAGATTTTGTTCTGCTCTAAACGAGCCCCGTTCACAAATGTGCCGTTGGACGAGAGATCGATAATGACAAATGCCGCCATCTTCTCGTCATATTTTATCTCACAGTGGATGCGGCTGACATTCTTGTTGTCTAACACTATGTGGCACTTCTCGGAAGATCGTCCGACGCGCATCGCCATGTTTTTAGGAAGTATCCACCGATCCCGTTGTCTGCCCTCCACGATAAGGCTGAGATAGGGAGTTCCCTGCGCTTTAACGCTCGGGCGATCCGGCGGCGGTGGAACGTCGGCGCGAGGCTTGGTTAGTTTTGCACCGATCGGCATCTCCTCCGGCGTGGCAGGAGGTATTCCCATCTCCGCATTGATTGCACTCAGGAATTCCTGCATACTGGCCTGACGTTTGCGATAGTCCAACTCCATGCCACGCTCCATCGCGACCGCTATTGGGGTGGCAAGTCCGAATACACGCAGATTGTCAAGTCCGGGAGAATTTAATCGGTCCGGCGCATCGGGTGGACGTTTACCGGCTATGACGGTATAAAAGGTCGCACACAGGGCATATATGTCGGTCCAGGGTCCCTGTTTTCCACGACTGGAGTACTGTTCCGGCGGTGCAAAACCCGCCTTTAAAACCACCGAAAGACTTTGGCTTTTCTCGCTCACAAAATACCGTGTAGCACCGAAATCTATCAGTTTGACCGCTCCTTGCCTTGTTATTAGGATGTTGTCGGGGCTGACATCACGGTGAAGCATCCCTTTGGAGTGGACGGCGGTGAGCGCCTCGGCTGTAGAGCGCATTATCAACACGGCGTTTTCGACCGACAGCTTTCCACCACCGGAACGCGCGAGGCCGCCGAGCGTTATCCCGTCTAAAAATTCCATCACGAAGTAGGAGGTGCCATTTTCATTAAACGAGTCTAAAACCTGAACTATATTGTTGTTGCCGGCAAAGGATTTGAGTGTTGTTGCCTCCCGTTCAAAGACGACAAGTCCATGCTCAAATAGCTTTTTGTTGTCCTCCCCCGAGGCGGCGACCGTCTTTTTGTCCTGCAATCGTACCGAAAAGGAGGCCGGCATATACTCCTTGACTGCAACCTTGTTTCCGGTGGTGTTGTCCTTTGCAAGGTAGGTCACCCCAAACCCTCCTGCGCCTAATACACGACCGAGTAAAAAACGGTTGTCGAGCAAGGTGCCGGGGGCTAACAGCAGGTTTGCGCCCGCCTGAGATATCGCTATATATCCGCAGGAGGAGCACTTGCCGTCAAAGTTCGGCGCAAAGCAGTTGTGGCAGAAGTTCATGAATTTGTCCTTTTATTGATTTCTCGTCGTAGGGCATGGGTAGAGTGGGTGAGAACGGTTTGTTTTCAGGTCAATATCGTGTCAAGTGCAGAATCCTTATCCTACAAAGATCATCGCGTCTTAAACACTATGGTATGTGAGCCTGCCTCTATCTTGTCGCCATGGTTTAACGGTCTTGCCCGATCTATCGGCACCCCGTTAAGGAATGTCTCTCCGCCCTCGCTGAGATTGGTTATAGTAAAGCCGTTCTGTGACTCCTCAATGACAAAATGTTGTCTGCTCATCCGAGGATCGTCGAAGGTCACGTTGCAGATATCACTGCGTCCGACAAACATAGTTCTGTTGATGGGTAGGGTGACCTGTTTTGAGCCGCCCGAGATATCACTGACCTCTAAGATGACATTTTTGATCGGCCCTGATACGAAGTGGGCGTTTCCGGTGTCTATTTGGTTTATCTCACGGTGTTCTTGCCTCGGCAATGCAACGGTAAGCTCATCAGAGCCGGTCGGAACCGGTATCGCCAACGCCGCGCGCCTTGCATTCTCACGTCTTTTTATGGAGGCGATTACCGCAGTCGCTATCAACACAACGACAACAGCCATTATTATCCAGGCCAATATGGGTGCGCCGGATTCATCCGATTGTTCCTCCTGTCCCGTCTGCCCCCCCTGTAGCTGAGAACCGTCGAGGTTTTGTGCCTCATCAGGAGGCGTTATGGTGAGGGAGAAGGAGACGGTGTTGTCCACCGGATTTTTCTCCTGCGATATATCGGTGATGTTGTCACATTTGAGTACCACCTCACCGCCCTTTACATCGTCGTTTAATGTGAGGGTAGCGGTGAGTGTCGCCTCATCGTAGGCGGCGGCGGATATGCCGGCGAGCGAGCCGTCATCGTAGCTTATAACATAGTTATCGCGCACATTTGCGCCGGTCACATGCTCTGAAAACTTCACCGTGATGGTGGCATCACTCTCCGATACCGATAAAATTTCCGGCACGGTATTATCCGGTAGATTAAACTTAAAGTAGGGGGTAAACTCACTCACCAGTTGACCGGTGGAAAGTCGCACAGTTTCACCACTTTTTGGCAGGACATTGGATCGGGAGGTGAATGTCGCAATCCAGACATCACTGCGAATTAAGTCCACCGTGTCGGCAAAAGCGGCCGCGAGTTCGGTTTCATCCACGACCGAGATTATGCCGCCGGTCGTTCTCGCCAGTGCACCGAAGTTGTCGAGATTTTCTTTCGTGCCGGTATCAAAGCCGAACGCATACAGTGGCAGACCCGCGTCCAATAAAAGCCGCTGTGTCTCGGTCTGGGTAAAACCTCCGAGATTATAGTCCACCGAATCGGAGAAGACGTAGAGCAGTTTGCGCTCGGTGGCAAGCTCTCGCACCTCGGCAAGCGCCGAGACCTCTGCAAGTGCATCGAAAAACACCGTGCCCGCCTCGTTTGCCTGCATCTCGTCCACCGCCGAGCGTATCTCACTCGCGTTGTTCGAGCCGTTTACAAGCACCTTTACATCGACCCCAAAGCTGATAACCGTCACGCGATCCTCCGCCATGAGGTTGTCCGCAAAGTCGCCTACCGCAGATTTGACCGCCTCAAGTTGCGCCGAAGTGGTGGAGGTGGAGCAGTCCACCAGTATGTAGTGGTGGGTCAGCCCGAGCGTGCCTGCCTGTGTGAGAGATGTAGCGGTAAGGAGTTCATCCTCTATTTCAAGCGATACTTCCTCAATGTTCGGTGCCGTATCAGAATAAAACCACGCGGTTATGTTTGGCATCTCCGACGCAATCTGTTCCACGCGTTGACCGCCGGTCGTGCCCTGAGCGTTTGCAGTAATGGTGAGTAATAGAGTGATGAGGAAAAATGTGCAACAAAACTTTCTTACCATGAGCGTCCCTCCTTACAAAAAGGAACGAATATAAATTCACTGAAGCCTATCTCAATACTGTCATCGCCCTGTAGCATCGTCGAGTTTTGAAGTGTCTCGCCGTTAATAATGACCGTCTCACCGACACCACGAGCGAGCAGAAAGTTCTGTTTGTTAGGCTCAAACACTATGGAGCAGTGATCCTCCGCGCTGACTGTCTCGTCGTCCGGGATTGCGATGTCCGATTTTAATGAGCGACCGATAAAATTCCGACCGACATGCAGGTTATAGGAACGTCCTTTTTCCCTCCCTTTAACACAGACCAGCCAGCCGACCACCGGCTCGATACCGAGTTTATCGCGAAAGATCCCCACCGTTTTTTCATCGCCCAGATCGGAACCCATGTTGATGACTATGTTGCCCGGCGTGCCGGTGCTCTCACGGGGCATATACTGGGTGAGATCGTTGCTGATAAAGCGTTTTTGAGTAGGTGGGTTTTTACAGTGAGGGCATTCCTCAAATTTAGTGTCATCATAAAAGTGACCGTTGTCACATCTGCTGATTGCCATTATCCCCCCCTATGAAATAAAGACGGCTATTGCGGAGTAGTTGTCCATATTCTTTCCTACACCATTTTTTTTGACCACTTCGTTCATCGCGTTCAGCCAATCGCTCGCAGTTTTATTGGATTTAAGAAGAGAGCACATGTCCTTTTCGGTAATAAGCTCCCAGTAACCGTCGGAACAGAGCAGGAATTTGTGCATGGATTTTAGTTCAACCGGAGGGGAAACCGCGAGACGGGGCACCTCGGAATCATCGCCCAAAACGCGCACTAAACGGTTGCGATCCTCGTGAAAGCGGATGTCCTGTTCCTTAATTTCGCCCTGCAACACCAACATTTGCGGCACGCTGTGGTCCTGTGTCCTGCCCTTAAGCGATGCCTTGTGAAAGGTGTAAACCCTACTATCACCGATGTGGGCAATGTTTGCAACGTTGTTTTTTATATGTAACAGTGTAAGGGTGGTCTTGCAGTCGTCGGAGCGTTTTTCTACCAGCCGCCGAGCGTGCAGGTTTTGTTGTGCCTTAAGTGCACATGCCTCGAGCAGTTTTTCCGACTCAAGCTCGCTCGAGAGAAAAATCTCCCTTGCCGCCTCGGTCGTCATGGAGCTCGCCACCTCGCCGGCACCGTGACCGCCAAGCCCGTCACAGAGCACAAAGAGGTATTCCTCGCCTTTTTGCAGTATGATGAGGCTGTCCTCGTTGACCGCTCGTCCCCCGTTGTCGGTTATGGATGCGTATTCAATCATTTGTATATCCCTTCTGATATAAGCCCTACACATCTATTATGTTACAAACAGATTTGTTTTACGATTTTATTTTAACACATTTAGCAGAAAATAAAATAGACTACATTCACAATAAATTGTAATATCTTAAGAATTTTTAATATTGACAATGGTTAGGCGATGACTTAAAATGGAAATAGGATCACATCAAGAGGTGAAAAATAATAAAGATAAAAAACCGCCTAAAGATCTTTTTTGGCGATAAATGTAATATAATAATGTTACTGCTTCTCTGTCTTGGATTCGCGTCGCGATTGTTGTTTCTCGCGGATTATCCATCGGGTCTACATCAGGATGAGGCATTTTCCGGCTACGAGAGTTATAGCATGTTACACCATGGTACCGACTCTTTCGGCTACAAAAACCCGGTCTATCTCACCGTCTGGGGCAGTGGCATGAGCGTTTTGCAGGCGGTGGTAACCATGCCGTTTTTCGCCCTGTTCGGCACCGGCGTCTTATCGTTGCGCCTCGGTCAGGCGTTGCTGAGCTGTCTTTCGTTGATCGTATTTTATCTCCTGTTGTGCGAGCTTAATGTCCATAAGCGACTTGCCCTGCTCGGGCTTTTTGCACTCGCCATCTCCCCCTGGCACATCATCGCCGCGCGGTGGGCGTTGGACGCAAACTATGCGATATACTTCCTACTATTTGGTCTATTCTTTTTTATTAAAGGGATTAAGGACAATCGGTTTTGGATTGCCTCGGCGGTCCTGTACGGAATCGCCCTCTATTCCTATGTCATGACCTATGTTCTGGTGCCGCTGACACTTTGTGTGTTCGGTCTGTATCTGCTCTACACAAAAGTTAAGTTTAAAGTCCGCTACGTCCTCTACTGCGGTGTGATACTTTTCCTCTTTGCGCTGCCGCTTATACTCTTTATGTTAATCAACTGGAACGTTCTGCCGCCCATCATCACCGACTTTATCTCCATCCCTCGGCTCATAGGTGCACGCATGGGCGAGATTACTCTGCACAACACCTTCGATGCGTCCACCTGGTCAAGGATTTTTTCGATTCTTCTCAACTCATATGATCGATACTCGCTTTTTTATCGATTTGGTACGCCGTTTATAGTCATCGGATTTTTGCACTGTCTTTGGCGGTCTGTCGTGTCTATTCGGCAACGCAGGTTCGATTATTGCGCTCTGTTGCTGCTCGGATTTCTGTCCGGCGTTCTCTTTGCCTCCACCATAACCGACATAAACACCTATAAAATGAACGCGGTGCATATCTACACCGCGCTCTTCCTCGCTTTTGGTCTTCATTTCGTTTTGACTAAGATTAAATTTAAGGCAATTTCCATCGCCATACTGACCGTCTTTTTGTTGTTGTTTCTTGATTTCTCAAGATACTATATCACCGTCTATAACGATGCAATGTCGGTGCACCATAAGGATGGTGTTATCGAGGCGGTGCATTACGCTAAGCAACAGGGTTTTGAGGAGGTCTATGTCGATAACTCGATCCTCTACCCCCACATCCTATTCGCAGACGAGACCCCGCCGGAAGAATATCGTGACACGGTGGTCTATGAAAACTACCCCTCCACCTTCCTTATGGTAAACTCCTTTTCAAACTATAACTTCGGTATAGATTACGGTGCACTAACGCAAGAGGCGTACATTGCCCACATCGGCGAAAGTGAGCTTTTCCGGCAGGCAGGGTATGAGGTGCTACAGTTCAAAGACCATCTGGTGGCCTATAGGTAAGAGTTTTCGATCGCCGATATCGTCGCGATACGCTCACGGTGACGCTCCTCGCCGGAAAACTCGGTGGTCAAAAACGCCCGTGCAATGTCAAGGGCATGTTCCTGCCCGACTATACGCGCTCCGAGGGCGAGCATGTTGGCATCGTTATGCTCCCGAGTCAGCCGTGCCGAGGTCACATCGCCGCACAGTGCACATCGGATACCACGGACCTTATTCGCCGCGAGCGAGATGCCTATTCCGGTGCCGCAGATAACTATTCCACGGTCATACTCACCGTCTGCGACCGCCCTTGCCGCCCTACCGCCTATCTCGGCATAACTGCAACTATCCTCGGTAAAGGTGCCGATATCGCACGCCTCCTGACCGAGCTCTATAATCAATTTTTCAATCATCGCCTTTAGTGCAAGTCCGCTATGGTCACAAGCTAACACAATTTTCATTACAGCTCCTAATTTAAGATGAAATTCTCTATAAAATGTGCGACACCGTCCTCGGTGTTTTTCAGGGTCACTCTATCACAGTGCGATTTGACGGCGTCCTCCGCGTTGCCCATCGCAACACTTAAACCCGCTACCTGCAACATCGGCAGGTCGTTGTATCCGTCTCCAAAGACAACGGTCTCGGTTAAATCTATTCCGAGATAATCACACAACTTTCCAAGAGCAACCCCCTTTGAGACACTATTTCCCACAAATTCCAAAAGATGAGGGGAGGAGGTAGCGACGTTCAATCTATCCTTGAAATACTCACCCATCTCGTCGCGCCACATCGCCATGCGCTCGGCATCGGGATATTTCCAAAGCACCTTTCGCAGCGAGAGTTTATCCAGTTGTATATCGTCGTTATAGAATAAAAACGGCGCATTTGACATGCGTTGATATTCCCTTAACAGTTCCGTGTCACCCGACATGATCAGCTCGTCGCTCTGCCACATGACCACCTCGGCACCATTTTTCACACCGAGCATAAAAGCCTCCTTGGCAAGACTGCAATTTAGCTCATTTGCGTAGATGGGTGCGGCTTTAGGTGAGGGTAACACCTCGGCGCCGTTAAAGGTGATAAGCGGCAGGTCAAAACCGAGCTCGTCACAAAATTTATAAAGTCCTCTCGGTGGACGTCCGGAGGAAAGGCAGGGGGTTATGCCTGCCTTTTTAAGGTTTTGTAGAGCGATTTTGTTGCGACTGGACAGTGACATATCCTCGTTTAGTAATGTGCCGTCCATGTCGAAGGCAACTAATTTTATTGGCATGGGGTTAGTGTCCTTTCATGTTAAATGGGTGGGGAGCTCCGATGGTGGGTACGGGGGGCGCGTCTGCGAACTTGTTCGCAGTCCCCAAAAGGGACAAGAGCCGCGAGGGCTCTTGTCCCTTTTGGGGAGTTTGAAAGCCTTCAAACACGCGCCCCCCGACACCTCTCGGAGCATCGATATAAAAACCTTATCTATTCAACAATATTGCCGCGGCGGTGCCTATCAGGGTTGCATTTTCCACCGCAATAAACTCAATATAGCGCCCCATACGCTCCTCGACATACTGCTTTACATAGTAGTCCATCTTGGGTCGGAAAAACTTCGATTTATAAAAGGTCGTACCCTCCGCCACTATACAGAACGGGCGGCTCTTATAACAGCCACGTCCCGTGCGTTTGACAAGTCCGGCGAACTGCAAGGTTGCGAGCTTTGCAATACGCTCATAAAAGCTGTCGGCGAGGAGAAGAACGGTTTCGATATCATCCACACCGTCACACAGTCCGTGCAGAGTGCCTATCTTGTTAGGCTCAAAGCAAAAAAGGTCTATCTCCATCGCGGTCAAACCGCTCAACTCATCTATTGAACCTGCAAATCGCTCCGAGAAAAGTCCCTCTTTCGCCGCGAGTTTCAGTATGCTCAAAAACAGCTCGCCCTGATACGCACCGGACGCCATCTTCTCAAAGAGATACTCGCCCGGATGGGTGGTTTTCGCGTCCAACTTGTTATCCAACTCGGCGCGTGGCATACCGGCATACTTGCCACTCTCAAGATTTATTATCATGTTACCGGGCACCATCATCGCTTCCAAAGATTTTGTGATGGAGGAGGTTGGCTCACTGTAACAGCAGTTTATACCGGTACCGAGAATAAAACCGACAAAACCGTCATACTCTTTGTTTAATGATGAGGCAACCCCACCGAGCATGGATGCCACCGTGTCATTAATTAGGCAGAATGTCTTGGGTTTGTGTCCGCGCGCAATCAACTCTTTGTTGATGTTTTCACAGACGAGGTTGCCGACAGCCCCCTCGATGTTGACCTCCTTTGACATTACACCGATAATGCCGTCTCGATCGCTGTTTATCTCGCACTGATAGGAGAAGCAAAATCCAACCAGATCACTCTCCTTTAAAACCGGCTCTATATAATCCACCACCGTTTTGTTAAACTCGTCATATGTGATAGTCCCGTCACTGCCCGGCATACGATACTTTTTGAAGTAATCCACCGTCGGCTTTTTTTCGTCGTCAAAGATGACCGTCGCCACCCGAAAGTTGGTGCCGCCGGCGTCTATTACGATCACCTTTTTGCCGGTCATAATCTCACCGTCCGCCGAGACAAAGGTCGGTATGCCGGCGAGTGAGGACGGCTTACCGGTAAGCGACGCATCTATCTCGTCGCAGAATTTATTGCTCTCCAGCTCAAGGTCAAACGCCTCATGGTGTAGCCCGTTTTTCTGCAAAAACTGATCTATTCTCTGTCTGTTCTGTAGTCCCTTATCCATGTTGCCAACCCTTTCTTATGTTTTTACTTATACACCCTCGAAACACGCGAGGAAATTCCACATAAAATCTCATATGCTACGGTGTCGCACATCTGCGCTACCTTGTCAAAACCGTCTGCCGGCCTTTTACCGAGCACCTCGACGGTGTCACCTATCTCGACATTCTCTATTTCGGTTATGTCCACCATAATATAGTCCATGCAAACACGTCCGAGCACGCTCGCCGGCTGTCCATTGACCGCGACAGTCCCTCTGCCGGACAGTGCACGGGGGTAGCCGTCGGCATAACCGATGGTCAACACCGCCACCTTTGTAGGTTTATCCGCTCTAAACGTCCTGCCATAGCTCACTGTATCGCCGTTCGACAGCTCTCGAATCTGCGCCACCGTCGCAAAGACCCTCATTATCGGTCGCAGACCAACAACAGGCTCACTGTCCGGCGCATGACCGTAAAGTCCTATCCCACACCGCACCATGTTGCACCCTGCAAGGTTGTGAAACGCAGTGCCTCCGGTATTCTCGCAGTGGATATATTTCGGGTTAACACCGCTGTTTTTAATAAAACTTACCGCCTGCATGAAGCGTGCGTGTTGCGTCGTAGTGAACTCTCTCTCGTCCTGCTTTATCCCATCAGCCACCGCAAGGTGTGTAAAGACCCCCTCGAGACTAAGGTTATCAAGGTGCAGGGTGTCCAAAATCTCCTCGGTATTATCGTAGGTGATGCCGAGGCGGTTCATGCCGGTGTTTATCTTAAGATGGGCACGAAGGGTACACCCTGTATCTCTTGCAACTCGAGACATCTGTTGTGCTCGCTGTGCATCATGTACCGCAACCGAGATATTCTCTCTTGAAAGCTCACAAAGACTCTCGAGTGGCGTGTATCCGACGATCAATATGTCTTCGGTTATTCCTGCCCCTCGCAGTGCCAGCGCCTCCTCGGCGGTGGAGACACCGAGCATCTCAACACGACCGGAGAGCGTTTTTGATATCTCAATCGCGCCGTGGGAGTAGGCGTTCGCTTTCACAATGGCGAGCAGACCCTTGCCCGGCACAAGTGCCTTTAGAGCCTCGGCGTTATGTTGCAGTGCCGCAAGGTCTATCTCGGCAAAACAGCGAAAAGATTCACTCATAGGTTTTGTTGCAGGCGGATATCCTCCCCTGCGAAATGAAGTTGATCGCAACTGCCGAGCAGGCGCGAGGCAATCTTTTCGGTATAACGTGCTATCAACAGGTCCTGTGTCGTTATGTTGGTGGTATATACCGAACAACGTGACGAGTTGAGCCGTTCATTTAATATATTATATAGTGTATTCAGGGTGGCAGGGGTGACAATCTCACTGCCGAGGTCATCCAGTATCAACAACTCTGCGGTATAGAGCAACTGTAACAGATGGTTATCCCCCTCGCGTCTTGCCGTCTCCAACTCGGCGAAGATGTTGCCGGCGCTGACATAGACGACGAGATACCCACGATTGATCACCTCATTTGCTATCGACAGAGCAAGGTGTGTTTTGCCGAGACCGGCATCACCGATCATCAGTATACTGCGGTTGTCGGGGGAGAAATAGTCGGCAAATTCCTTGCAGTAGGCGAGCACATCACGCATCTGCTCCCGTGCGGTCTTGCCGAGCGAGGGAATAATATTCTCATCATAGAGCGTCAGATCAAAGGTGGAAAACTGTGACAGCTCAAGCGGAGTAATTGCGGAGAGGTCCTTTTGCATCAGCTCGTTGATATGACGAGACACACAGCTGCAAAGCACACCTTCATGTCGGGCGGTGTCCTTGCAGACAGGGCAGTGAAAGTCCGGCTCTAAGTCCTCAGAAGAGACACCAAGCGAGCGGTAGCGCTCGGCCATGACCTTCTCCATCGAGGCGATATGCCGACCGGTAGCGCCTGCTAAACCCCCGCTCTGTGCCACCTCCTCGGCGACCTTTAACAAAAGCTCCTTTCGCTGTGTTTCGAGCTGTAAGAGTTCGGGATGTTTTTTATAGAGCTTAGCGAGTTTAATGTCAAGCCGTGCAAAGCTACGCTGACGGTAGGAGGCTATCTCGGATAATGCCTTTCGCTTATACTGTTGATGTGTCAACATGGAGTTTTAAATCCTTTCTTCACAAACTATCAAGGGGACTATCACTTTTTTGCACGAAATTTTGGTACGGTACCACGATTTTTGATCATCACATCGTCCTTGGCGGCGACCGACTTCACGACGTTGATGTTGCTGCCGGTATTGGCGGCTCGAACCTCTTTGATAGTTTTAAAACCCTGTTCATTCCAACGTTTTAAAATGCCGTTTATATAACGCACCGTGCACTTCTCGCCGGCGAACAGAACCGCCTCTTTTATCATCTTGTCATCGAAGTTATATTCGTCGTACCATCTAAATACGAGTAGCGACTCGGCATAGGTTATGGATTGAACGCCTATTATGCTCGCAACATTTTGTTTTAGGTTTTGCCTGCGTTCCATCCTCTCGAGGTGCAGTTCCGCCGAGGCAAGATCGCTCACTCCGTCCTCAATCCAGCCTTTCATAACCTTCTCGATATAACGCAGATTGGGCTTTTTCTTTTCCACCGCACAGTGTGCAATTCCGAGCGCTAATATCTCCACCGATATCTCATCCACAAACATCAATGAGGCAAGTATTGCTATATCTCCACTCGATAGTGTACGACCCAAAATATCCTGTGTTAGCCGCACCAATGAGCGCATCTCGTCACTGTTAGCGGCAAGTCGTAGGGCGTCCTCCCGACCCACCGTGATCTCTTCGTCGCGAGTTGGGGCGAGGCTGATATCGGTCGCAGAGCTTTTCTTTTGGGTTATGCCGGTCGGTTGAATAATGCCGGCGCCCTCTAAAAAATGAAGCTCCTTTTCGACAGCGGAGGGTTTATAGCGATCACCGGTTGCGCTCACAATTTCCGCAACGCTCATCTCGGTTTCACCTAAGCAGAGTGTCAACGCAATACGAAGTCGTATGTCCGAAAGGTTTTGCATGACATTTATCAACGCACGTGGCAGTACCACATCCGTGACATCGTCCTTTCGGATTTTATATTTCATCCGCGTAGAGCCCTTTCCGGTCTTTGTTGTAAACTATTATAACTACAAAAGTAGGCATATTCTTATGTCGGCGGCGTTCCTTCATCGGTCGGGACAGCAATAAACAACTGCACCCTTGTATTCTCGTCCAACACCACATCATCACCGACCGAGGGTTCGGAGTAGATGACCGTTCCGGCAGTCGCCGAATCGTCAAAACGGTTATAGAACTCATAGCTCACACCCATCTCGCTGAGCAGCGCCATCGCCTCCTCCTTGGTCATGCCGTAGAGTTCCGCCGGAATGACACCTATCTCGGGGCCGAGGCTAACCCTTAAAAGTATAGTTTGACCGTCGACATACGGTTCCTCCGGTAGAGGCTGTTGTGCGTACACCTGCCCCTCGGGGTAGTTGACATTATACTCCTCCTCAATGGAGAAAAGATATTTATTCTGGAGATCGGTATCCGCTAAAACATCCGCATACATCATACCGATAATCCGTGGTGTCAGCTGGGAATTAATCGCCTCACTCACGACCGATTCCACCAGGTCGTCCGCCTGATTTTCACTGTCGGTCGGATTTTCCGGCACAAGCGTGGACTGTATCAACGAATAGGCATAGTAAATGATAATGCCGGCAAGCAGTACCATTACAATAACAACGATGATAAGCGGGTTCATACCGCTATTCTTTTTGCTCTGTTGCGGTTTATTGATGTTTTGGGCGGGCGCTGAGGGTGCCGCCTCAAACTCCTCTAACAGCTGCATAATATCGGAGGTACGCTCTGATATTGACAGGCGCAGTGCTCGGTGTATGGCAGAGGTGGCAAGGTTCGGGATATTGCCGGCGAGCCCTCGCGCAACCTTGAGGTTGTCGGCGGTGTAACGCTCCTTCGCGTCCTGCGGCTCCACGCCGGTTATCATCCGATAGAGCACCGCCGCCACAGAATAGATGTCGGTGCCGGTGTCCTGAAATTCGGTGACTACATACTGTTCCGGTGCAGTATATCCGGGGAAGAGTTGCGGTTTTAGTGCACTTTTTGAAGTGCGAAGCGCAAGGGTTGCATAGCCGGAAAGAATTAGCTTACCGTCCTCCTTGACTATAATGGTGTCGGGAGAGACACCGCGGTGCAAAAGTCGCTGTTCGTGTAGTGATAACAGGGCCGAGAAGATGGGTTCCAGCATCTCCTCCGCCTCCTCAAAGGGGATTTTTTGATTTTTCTGTTCAAGATATGTACGCAAAGTTTTCCCGACAACACGCTCTGTTACGGCGTACGCGGTATTGTTATCCTGTAGGAGATCGAGCACCTTGACCAGTCCCGGATTAGCCGACACTCCCATCAGTCCTTTGTACAGATCAATATAATCGGTAAGGGTGGTTTTGTACTGCACCTCGTTGCCCGGTCTCGGTATGACCTCACCGGTCGGTCGACGGGAGGCGCACAGAGATATCGGCAAAAACTCTTTTATGTAGACCTCTTCTGCGGTGGAGTTAACCAGAGCCTCATAGGTAATTCCCTCGCCGTCGATGGACAAAAACCTACCTATGGTATACTTTTTCTTGACCACTGCACCGAGCTCGAGGCTCCCGATAGGGTTGGTGTTGGTGGCCTCTATACCACAAAACGGGCAGACAGTGTCCCCCTCGTCAATTCTTGATTTGCAAAATACGCAAAGTTTCGTGTTTTTCAATTTTAGTGAAAACCGATCCTTTCTTTTATTTTTTTAAGCTAATTAATTTAACCTAAGTTTGTGCTATAGTCCTGAACATCGTCGTCCTCGTCTAACGCTGACATTAACTGTTCCAGCTTTTTTTGATCGTCCGGATTGTCCACCGTGACGGTGGTGGCCGCAATAAAGGTTATCTCGGCGGACTCGAGCGGCAGGTTATTTTCGCCGAAAAATGCAACCGCTTCGCTAAAACTTTCAGGCGCCACCGTTATCTCAAAAAAACCGTCCTCTATAGTATAGTCCTCTATAGGTGCGGCAACGATGATGTCCTCCGCCTGCGGCACCTCGCCTGCGATTATGATGACACCCTTACGCTCAAAAAGGTAGGAGGTGCACCCGCTGTTACCGAGACCTGCGCCGTATTTGTCGAAATACAGCCGCATGTTCGCTCCGGTGCGATTGAGATTGTCGGTCAATGCATCGACTATAAACGCAAGCCCACACGGACCATATCCCTCGTACCTTGCGGATTGATAGTTCGTCTTATCGCCCGACGCCTTTTGGATGAGGCGATTTATGTTATCGGACGGCACGTTGAGCGATTTTGCTTTGGCGATGATATCGCGCAATCTACTGTTTGAGGTCGGGTCGTTACCGCCCTCCCGGACAACAACCTGTATCTCACGCCCTATCTTAGTGAAAATCTTTGCACGAGCACTATCGGTCTTTTCTTTTTTTCTTTTAATTGTACTCCATTTAGAATGGCCGGACATAGCAATTATTCTTCCCTGTTTTTTTAGTCATGTGCATTTATTATACCACATGTGTATGTAAAATACAATATTTTTTTAACTTCCCTGTTTTTTTGATATTTACAATAAAAAAACAGCTTTACTTATCCCATTAATTAAAGTATAATTTAAATAATGGGATAATATTGATGAAAGTTTCGGCAGAACAAAAAACTACGACATATGTTATGTTGTTACAAAGCCTTTGATTTTCTACAGTAACGAAGTATAAAGGAAAGTAATTTGTTTGGCATTAAAAATAGAGCTATTGGCGAGAATCGGTTGATTTTTAACAACCGATCGCTTTTTGCACTCATTGTGCCATTAATTGTAGAACAAATATTGAGCGTTTTTGTCGGGCTCGCCGATACTGTAATGATCTCCAGTACCGGTGAGGCGGCAGTCTCCGCCATATCGCTCATAGAAAATCTGCTGTTTTTATTTATTAGCCTCTTTAATGCCATTGCTACCGGCGGTGCGGTTGTTACCGGGCAGTATATCGGAAAAAAGGATATCTCATCGGCGCGCTCGTCCTCCTCGCAACTGCTGCTTTTTAGTGCTCTTGCAGGTATAGTCATTGCGGTGCTGATGTCCATTACAAGGAGCAATCTCATAACCTTGCTGTTTGGCAGCTTAGAGCCGGATGTGTATGCACATAGCAATACTTATATGGCAATTGTCACCCTTTCAATCCCCTTTCTTGCCGTATTTAGCGCTGCAGCGGCTGTGTTTCGTACAATGGGCAACTCTAAACTGCCGATGCTTAGCGCAATCTGTATGAATATAATTAATGTTGTCGGAAATGCCGTGTTGATATACGGCTTTAAGATGGACGTTGTCGGCGCCGCCATCCCGACACTGATTTCAAGAGCGTTTGCCTGTATTTTGCTGTTGTTCCTACTTTACAAATCGCCCTCGGAGCTGAGGTTGAAGGGCAATATATCACTTAGAATAAAACCGCAGATGCTTAAGAAAATACTATCCATCGGAATACCGAACGGCATTGAAAGCAGTTCCTTTCAGTTAGGGAAGTTGTTGCTATTAAGTGCGGTTTCCACCCTTGGCACCGCATCTATCACCGCAAACGCCATCACAAATAATATTTCCATTATAAATATCGTCCCCGGCATCTCGCTGTCAATGGCCGCGCTGACCGTGGTATCCCGATGTATTGGCGCAGGAGATGTGGAGCAGGCGCGGTACTACACGCGACGATTAATGTTCTATAGCTATGCAGGTACCGCCTTGTTGTCACTGCTCATCTATCTATTTTTAGACCCCATTCTCACAATGTACAATCTTACACCGGAAACATTTGCGATAACACAACACACAGTGTCGGTGCATTGTTTAGGTGCTTTTGTGATGTGGGCAACCTCTTTTCAACTACCAAACACTCTGCGCGCCGCAGGCGACGCTCGCTTTACCATGACGGTGTCTATGTTCAGTATGTGGGTTTTCCGGCTGATAGGTGGTTATGTTTTAATGATACCGTTAGGTTTAGGTGTGCCGGGTCTTTGGTACGCCATGATGATTGATTGGACTGTCAGAAGCATCTTTTTTGTTACACGCTATATCGGGACAAGGTGGTTAAAAAGAAAGGTCGTGTAGTCTAATCGTCGTCTCGGTCATCGTCGTCATCGTCATCAAAGTCATCGTCATCGTCATCGTCATCAAAGTCGTCGTCATCATCGTCATAAATATCATCATCGTCGTCATCATCAAAATCGTCGTCGATATCATCGTCGTCGTCAAACAGATCGTCGTCAATAGTATCGTCTATAATGTCTTCAAGGTCGTCTAATACGTCGTCATCGTCGAGGTCATCAAGGTCGTCGAGGTCATCGAGGTCATCGAGGTCATCATTGTCCTCACCTACCGATGCCGAGCGAAGAATAGTGCCGGTAAGCGCATCGATGAGATAGCTGTACTCAACGTTTTGGACATCAAATTCCACATCATATACCATCACACCATCTTCCAACTCCAGATCTACATCAAGGTCGGTGTATTCACTTACACCGGCATTGGTCAGCGCTGTGTTTAATGCGTTTTGTTCGCCGACATAGTTCCTGTCGCTTACTGCACCGAGTGTGTCAATATTTTCGGTAATCTCGAGCAACAGTCCGAGTTCGGTTATGGAAAGATCTGCAAGTTCTGACGGATCATAGGTCGGGTTCTGCAACAACAATTCATCGATAAGCTTAGCTTTGCCGTCGGTTATATTATACCGCTGTGCAAGCTCGCTGTTGGTGTCGCTAAGTGTTTGGCTTAGGACCGAGCCGGCTATTTCAGAATCGTTCAATAGGGTATTTATCTCACTTGCAAGTTTTTCTTTGAGTTCGATGGAGTGTTGCTCATTCGATCCCTCGACCGAGAGCAGGATGGAATTTTGCAGATCGTTCACATACCCAAGACGAACCATCGAGCCAACAAGGGCATTTATAGCGAGATCGGCATCACTTCCGTTAATGTTCATGTCGCCGAGCACCGCGACACCGTCGGCGTTGAGTGCGGTTGCCGAGATGACCTTGTCATTGCGGTTAACCGAAAGTTCTATGCTGGGGTTGACGTCCAGTGAAACCACCGAAACTCCTATAAGGTTATTAAAACTGTATGCACCTACAAGAAAAATAAGGCAGGCGGCTGCAAGTCCCAGTATGGGGGCTAAAAATCTCTTGTTGTTCTTCTGTGTCATGATAATCACATTACCTTTCTGCTCCTGTGAGCCGAGCAGGATAGCGTCAAACACGTCCGGAGTAATCTTGTCGTATGCCTGTTTAAGGTCATGTTCAATATTTTTGTTCATGTTCATATTTCCTTTCTACCGGATTTAAGCGTTATCCTGTTAATTTATCTCTGAGTTTTTTTATTGCACGGTTATATTTTGAAAGAGCTGTGGCGAGCGGAATGTCAAGAAATACCGCGATCTCGCGGTGCTTAAATCCCGCCACCGTGTGTAAAACCACTACCTGTTGTTCTTCGCATGAAAGGGAGTTCATGCTTTCCTTTAAAAGAATTTTTTGATCGAAAGATAGCCCCTCAACGGACTCGATGTATGCTGTAAAATCATCCGAGTCGACGGTTTTTTTACGTTGTCGCAAACGCATAAAGCATAAGTTTTTGGCTATTGTCATAAGCCATGCCATCGGTTTGCCCTGCTTTTTATAGCTATGTGCGCTGTGGTAGACGGTGATAAAACAGTCCTGCATGACGTCTTCTGCATCCTGTTTGTTTTTTAGAACGGACAATGAAAAGGCATATACAGCGCTCTTTGTTTGGTTGTATAATAGCTCGAGCGCCGACCGGTCCCCCTGCGCTATCGCCGTTATACATCCCTCCAAAAAGCCGTTGTTTTGCCCGACATCTGCCGACGGCTGGTTTTCGGTGTTCACCAAAACTCCACGATTGTTTTGCGACATCTGAATGAATTCCCTTTCCTTTAGAGTGGCATTTTCTCTCTTTCATCAATACAATGCACGAGAGTTGCATTTTATTGCAAAAAGGTTACAAATATTTTTTTTGTCGAAAATTGGTTGACAGTGAATGAACATTATAGTAGAATATAAAAGGTTTATAACTACAAAAAAGTCGCCGAAATATTGGCGGCTTTTTTGTTTTTATCATTGCTATAAAAAATGATTTGGGATTGTATAGTCCTTCAACTAATTATTCACATATATTATAAAGCTGTACATATAAAGGGGATGACCTGTCGAGCACGAGAGATTTAAAGGTTGTGCCGGGTTGCCTCAACTCCAGTGGCGCGGATACAAGTGGGAACGAAAGTAGAATGTTTGTGCCTTTAAAAAGACGGCTTTCTATATTAAATGTACCCCCATAGCATCCACAGAGTTCCTTGACTATACCAAGTCCGAGCCCGACGCCGGGGCGCTCTTCATCCTCATAGCAGGGGTGTGTGGAATAAAACGGGCTCGATACCTTGCCAAGTAAATCCGGCTTGATTCCGAGACCGCTGTCGCTCACGATGACGGATACACGCTGTCCGGTCCTTGTGCAGGAGAGGTGTATCTCATTTTCATCCTGTGTGTATATCATGCTATTGTAAAGTATGTTTAGCAGTGCCACTAAAAGACACTCTCTGTCTGAGTTAATATACAGCGGCTCGCTCGGTTCTTTATAGTGTATATGGACGTGCTGAGGGTCGTTTTCGCTTGCTATGTTGCAACTTTCGGCTATGGTGGCGAGCAGAGCGGAGATGCAGACACGTTCGCTTTTCAAATCATGATGGTTGACAAGTTTTGTAAATACAGAGAGATTTTGGGTCGTCCTTAAAACACTCAGGCAGTTGCGATTAATCCTATCAATCGTATTGACTGCGAGTAGGTCGCCGTCGGTGTACTGCAATGCGGCAGGCAAAAGTGACATGGTGTCGTTGATCGAGCGCTTCACATTCTCAAGAATGCCTGAAAGTTCCGGCGCGGCGGATGGGGCATTGCTCTGCTGAACGACAATATAACCTCCGATCGGCGTCGCATTTAGAGCGATGGAATGGGAGGTGGACTTGAGTCTCGAAAGCATGACAGGTTGACCGTCCAACAAAAGATGGTCGGCTCCTGTTGTAGCCTCGACACAGCTACGGATATGCCCTGTTTGTAAAAGTGATCCCCCGCCGGCACTTTGGTTGTGCCAAACAATCTCAAAACGGGTATCGGTGATGACGGTGGGGATATCCATCATATCATAAAATTGCTTTAAATCGGCCAGCTTAATATACAAAAATACCTCGTTCTTTTTTTTGTCATTAAGGTTAGTATACCGCAAATGTTCAACATATTCAAGTGGTTTTGGCTATATTATTGACACAAAAACCCTTTCATGATATACTCAATGCAAAATGGTGCAGTCATTCAATGTCTGCCGGACAAACTTGTAGACAGTTATATGAAAAACATATGTCTATATTTATGAGACTGTTAAAGAATGAAAACAAAACTACTGCATTGTATAGTTCTTCAACCTCCTCGTCACAAATTAAGGAACAAAATGAATCAAATTGAAAAATACGGACTGAGTGAGCAGTATAAAAATCTTGCCACCATGTACACCAATATGACCGTCGCAAGGGTGCTAAGGCAGGACAAGGGACAATACAGGATAGTCACGTCGCAAGGTGTGTTCACCGCCGAAGTCTCGGGGAAATTCCGGTACGAGACAGGTCAACTCGTAGACTTTCCCACGGTGGGGGATTTTGTTATGGTGACAAATGATGGGGTTGGCGATCTTGCTATTATACACCATGTCTTAAAAAGAAAAAGCCTGTTTGTACGGACCGCTGTAGGGGTAAAAGGTCAGGCGCAGGCAATCGCCGCCAATATAGATATCGTCTTTATCTGCATGTCACTGAACGAGAACTACAATCTCAGCAGATTGGAGAGGTATCTGAGTATCGCATGGGACAGCGAGGCAAAACCGGTTGTTCTTCTTACGAAATCCGATCTATGTGAGGATCTACAGGGTTGCGTTCGTGAGGTGGAGAGAGTCTCCTCCTATGCGGATGTCATAACGTTGTCGAAGTATGACGAAGATATAGAGGGTAAACTGTCAAGCTACCTGAACACCGGCTCCACCATGGCGTTTATTGGCTCGTCCGGTGTGGGCAAATCCACCCTCATCAATAAACTATTGGGTGAAGAGCGTCTTGCCACCGCCGATATCGGAAAGGGGGCAAAGGGTAGACATACAACGACAGGTAAAGAGATGTATATCTCCTCACAGGGGGATGTTTTAATCGATACACCGGGTATGCGTGAACTCGGGGCGCAGAGTGTCAACCTCTCCAACACCTTTGACGATATTGAGGAATTAGCAGGCGAGTGTCGTTACTCCGACTGCTCCCACACCGCAGAAAAAGGCTGTGCTATTCTTCGCGCCATAGAGGAGGATGTGTTGGATAAAAGGCGATACGACAGCTATCTAAAGTTAAAGAAAGAGGTCTCCTATGAGGGGTTGTCCGATAGAGAGATAGAGGCGAAGAAATGGGAGAGATTCGGTGGTGTTAAAAATATCCGCAGGATAGGAAACGAGGGTAGAAAGTTTAAGAAAAACGAATAACCCTTATAGTCATTCGATTAAATAAAGGAACCCTCGCTCATGGCTTTCACCATCTGCGAGGGTTCCTTTATACCTATTATTGAAAAGTCCCTAACGGCTATCGGCGGATGATTAGTCCAAAATACCGTTCATCGGGTTGTTTTTCATTGGAGATGCAACGTTGTAGCTGGTGGTCAGTGGCAGATATGCCTTTGCATCCGAGCTCTTGTCAAAGGATGAGATGATCTCCAGCACGTGCAGTGCAAGGTCAAAGCCGGCACGCATTGGTCTGCCCGTGCGGATTGCCTTTGCCATGTCGGCAAGACCGAGACCGCGCGAGTTTTCTTTGTAATCAAAGAGCAAAGGCATGCTCTTAAACTCGCCATCCTCCGGACGATAAAGCTGTATGTCACCACCGAAGTTGTTCGGGTCAGGGACTATGAGGGTGCCCTTGGTGCCATATATTTCAAAGCGCGCGGCTTGCTTATAGTGCACATCAAAGGTGGTGAATATCGTGCCGATAGCTCCGCTGTCAAAGTGGATAGTGCCGGTTACATAGGTCGGAACATCGACGTCTACAACCTCGCCGTATTTCGGCTCGCTGGTGACAACGCGTTTGTCAAAGGTGCTCTTGGATGCACCGGTCACGCCCTTAACACCACCCATAAGATTAACGAGTGCAGTCACATAGTAGGGGCCCATGTCCATCATAGGGCCACCACCGAATTTATAGTAAAATGCGGGGTCCGGATGCCAGCTCTCATGACCGTGGCAGATAAAGAAGCAGGCGCTACCGATTGTTTCACCTATCATACCGCTGTCGATGATATGACGGCAGGTCTGGATACCACTTCCGAGGAAGGTGTCGGGAGCACCGCCCAATAGTAGGCCCTTTTCCTTTGCGAGTTCGGCAAGTGCAACACCCTCTTCAAAGGTTGCGCCGAGAGGCTTTTCGGTGTAGACGTGTTTGCCTGCCTTTAATGCACGTGAGGTCACATCAAAATGCTCATAGGGACGAGTTAAATTGAGAATTATCTCAACCTCGGGGTCGTCAAAAATCTCATCAAGCGTGTCGTAGACCTTTGTAATCTTGTATTCTTCCTGCGCTTTTTCCGCCCTGTCGCGGAAGAGATCGTAAACGCCGTAAACCTCGACCTCTTTAAAAACCTCTGTTAAATTTTTGAGATATATGCCGCTGATTGAACCCACGCCAATCATCGCCACTTTAACCTTGTCCATCATAAACTCCTTTATTTTTTTCTGTACTACTCTTTAAATTCAAAACGCTCGGTGGTGAGATTGTTATCGAGAGCATATTTTTTGCCCTCTGCCGCCCATAACATGCCGCGCTCCATCATTATCTCGGCGTTAGGCGATTTGACAAAGACATCGTCATGATGTCCGAGGGCGGTATAGAATACACGTCCGTTGCCCCAGAATTTCGTCCAGGTGACCGGCATGTCAATAGGTTTGTTGGAGATATGGTTGCCGGCTATGAGCGGAAATCTTGTGGAGGCAAGAACCTCTATCGCAGGGTCGACGTGCAGATAGTAGTGTTCACTTACCACCTTGAAGTCGTCAAGACCCGCGATGATCGGGCTGGTGCCATGCATAATGTTGACAGTATACTCGATGCCGTCGTTGCCCGGATGTGCTATCCATTGACCGCCGGTCATAAACTGCCAGTCCACGTCGTTTCGGAAAGAGTCGCACATTCCGCCGTGACAGCCGGCAAGTCCGACACCGGACGCTACCGCAGTGCGGATGTTTTTGCTGAGTTCTTCCTCGAGAGTGCTCATTGTCCAACAGGGAACAATAAGATCAAGACCCATCAACATGTCGAGATCTTTGCATACATCAAGTGTGTCGCTGATTTCACATGTATAGCCGTTTTTTTCCATAATTCCGGCAAATCTCTTGGAGACCAACACCGGTTCATGGCCGTCCCAACCACCTTGAAGAATAAGTACTTTTTTTTCGGTTGACATAACTTTCCCTTTCATTAGTTGTTATATTTCGCATTGAACGGCGCATCTACGCTCGTTGGCGACAAAGGCAAGATCGATGATCTTCATTATACGCAGTGCCTCCTCCGGCTTAACGATAAGCTCGGCACCGTTGTCAATGACATCGACGATGTTTTTATAGAAATCACCCCAATCGGTGACAACGTCGGGCAATGGAGTTTCAATAATTGTCTCGGTCGGTCGGGGTGCCATAGTTCTGGTCGGGCCTGCCTCGGTATAGACTATGGAGTCCTCCCACAGCATCTCGCTGTCGAGCTTTTTCTGTAGCATTGCGCCTTTACAGGAGAAGTCCTCGATGACCGCAGTGCCGCCATCACAGGAGACATGCCAACGCGGATGGTTGACAAAGCAGTTGGTGGAGACATCCACAATGCCGGATATACCGTTTTTAAATCGTAGGAAGATTTTCATGTTATCGTCCACAATTTCACCGTTATGTTCCGGTGTGGTGATGGTCATAAGGTGAGCGCCAACCTCCACAACAGGGCTGTCGATAAGGAAGACCATCTGGTCGATAAGATGCACGCCCCAGTCAAGGAGCATACCGCCACCGTTCTCTTTGTAACCTCTCCAACCGTGAAGGACACCACGAGAACCCTGCACACGACTCTCGATAAAATAGGGCTCACTGAGTGTTTTATCGGCTAAAATTTTCTTAATTATCTTATAATCCTTGTCCCATCTTCTGTTCTGGTGCACCGAAAACACCTTGCCGGAATCGTTTGCTACCTTGATAATATCCTCTAACTCGGCGGCATCCATCGTGACCGGTTTTTCACAGATGACGTGCTTACCCGCTTTTAACATCTTTATGGACAGATCCTTGTGAAAGTTGTTCGGGGTCGCGACGGTAACCATGTCGATCTCGGGGTCGTTCGCTATCTCTTCAACCGAGCTGTAGACAAAAAGACCGAGCTTACTCGCCTTCTCGTTCATCTCCTCGCGAATGTCATATATACCCTTAACATTCACCGTGTCGATACATTCGGTAATTTTTTCGTAATGCCAGGTTCCCATCCCTCCAAAACCAATTATTGCTAACTTGTGGCTCATATGTGTTTATTTCCTTTCCTTTGTGGTTATATAAAACTGTACTTGAATAATATCATATTTTGCGGTACAATTCCATATCATAAAAGGATAATTTTATATCATATTTTGCGGTTTTCCTCTTTATTTCAATCGAGAGGAGCAATCATCTTTTCCAACATTAATTTAATGTAAAAAAAATTATTTTTAATGTTGACAACACGTCATGTTTCAATTATCATTAAACCTGTAAGAATCACTTCAAACCAAAACATAAAAAGGAATTGAAATGTCTGATAAAACACCTTTTTTTCAAAAACACTGTGAACATGGCGGTCGTATGGTTGAGTTTGCCGGCTTTATGTTGCCCGTACAGTATGAAGGGGTTATCTCGGAGCATAATGCGGTGCGAAACGCTGCCGGACTTTTTGATGTCTCGCACATGTCAGAATTTATGCTGACCGGATCGCAATCGCTTGAAAATCTTAATCGAATTATGACCAATAGCTTCGATAACCTTGCGGTGGGTCGTGTTAGATATACACCGCTCTGCTATGCCGACGGTGGCACGGTGGACGACCTGCTTGTCTACCGACTTGCAGAGGAAAAATATATGATAGTGGGTAATGCCTGCAATCACCAAAAGGATTTTGAGCATATATCCTCTCACCTTAAGGGGGATGCAACCCTTGTAGATACCTCCGATGAGACTGCTCAGCTGGCACTGCAAGGACCACTCGCCGAAAAAATTCTTTTGGAGTTGACCGACGGAGCACTACCCGAAAAATACTACAGCTTTAATGAGAATATTGTCGTTGCCGGAGTGCCCTGCCTTGTCTCTGCCACAGGTTATACCGGTGAAAAAGGCTTTGAGCTATACATTGACGCCGATAAAGCTCTGCCGGTGTTTGATGCTTTGGCTACACACGATTCGGTAACGCTCTGTGGTCTTGGCTGCCGAGACACCCTGCGTTTTGAGGCGGCAATGCCACTCTATGGGCATGAACTTGGCGAGGGGATTACACCGCTTGAATGTGGGTTGGACTTCGCGGTCAAGCTGAATAAGCCGGATTTTATCGGAAAACAGGCACTTTTGCAACCGTCAAAAAGACAGCGCATAGGTCTAAAACTTACCGGTCGCGGCATTGCACGCGGTGAGGAGGCGATCTTTGTCGGCGAAGACAAGGTTGGCTTTATTACCTCCGGCACACATTGCCCGACACTCGGTGGAGCATATGCAATGGCTATTGTCGATCGTATAGTCGACAGCTATGACATAGAAATTCGTGGCAAACGCATCTCGGCGGAGCGCAGAGACCTGCCGTTTTCACGCTAATAATACAAACAAGAAAGGAACTTTAATCATCATGGATATCAAAAACGAACTACTTTACACAAAAAGTCATGAATGGGCAAAGGTGGAGGGTGACCTGCTGGTAATAGGTCTTACCGATTATGCCGTCAAGGAGCTTGGCGACATCGTGTTTATCGACCTGCCGGAGGCAGGATTTGAGGTCGAAAAGGAAGGCAGCGTCTGTGAAGTGGAGTCGGTCAAGGCGGTGTCGGAGATCTATGCTCCCATTTCCGGAACTGTGACCGAGATTAACTCCGATCTTGCCGACAATCCCGAGGATATCTCAAATGCACCGTATGACAGCTGGATTTTCAAGATTACCGGTAGAGCGGACGAGGACTTTTTGTCCGCCGAGGAATATACCACTTTTTGCGAGACGCTGTAACCACTAACCTCTTTAAATTACAGAAAGGCAAATCTCAATGGATTTTCTTTGCAATAAAAACAAGGATGTTGAGGAGATGCTCCGTGCGCTCTCAATATCATCTACCGACGAACTTTTTAAAACGGTTCCCGCTGATGAATTTAAGACGGGACTTGACCTGCCGGACGGTATCAGTGAGTGTGAGCTCACCGATCTTTTCAGTGAGTTGGGGGCAAACAACAGGCAGTACGATGCAATATATCGCGGCCTTGGCGCGGAGAATAGGTATATTCCGGCTATGGTGGGTGCTGTCGCCGACAGGGAGGAGTTTTTGACCGCATATACCCCCTATCAGGCAGAAATTTCACAGGGGATTTTGCAGTCCATATTTGAGTATCAGTCGCTAATCTGCCGACTGACCGGTATGCAGGCGAGCAATGCGTCGGTCTATGACGGCGCAACCGCCGCCGCCGAAGCGTGCTTTATGTGTGCCGAAAAAAAGCGCACCGCAATTGTTGTCAGCGATGCGGTTAAACGTTCAACGCTCGATGTAATAAAAACCTATGCATTCGGCAGAGGACAGGAGGTTAGGGTTATTCCGTCAAAAAACGGTAAAACCGAGATTGACGGTATGACGGACGATGTCTGCGCATTTTATTTCGAACAACCCAACCGCTTTGGAATAATTGAGGACGCAGTTTCACTCACCGAGCTCGCCCATGAGGGTGGCGCAAAGGTAATTATGGGAGTTCACCCACATGTTTCGGCGTTGTTAAAATCTCCGGGTGAATGTGGCGCCGATATAGCGGTGGGCGAGGCTCAACCGCTCGGGATGCCACTCTCGTTCGGTGGACCCTATCTCGGGTTCATGGCGACAACCGACAAACTCACGCGCAAACTTCCCGGCAGAATTGTAGGTCAGACGATCGACAGTGAGGGGAAAAAAGCATACGTTTTAACACTGCAAGCGCGTGAACAACACATAAGACGCGAAAAGGCCGGCAGTAACATCTGTTCCAATCAGGCGAACTGTGCATTGCGCGCCGCGGTCTATATGGCGACAATGGGCGGCGAGGGTCTGCGAAAGGTCGCCATCGACAGCTATTCAATAGCACACTATGCCTATGACCTTTTGTGTGGAATTGATGGCATTGACGCGGTCTTTGACGGTGATTTTATGTTTGAATTTGTCACCAAAAGCGAATCGGATGAAAAAATACTTGAAGTATTGAAATCCAATAATATACTCGGAGGAGTTAAAACGGAGGACGGTATACTCTGGTGTTTTACCGAGCGATGCAAAAAAAGGGATATTGATAGGTTGGCGGAGATTGCACGCAAGGTGGTTTGACGGAATAATAATTCTTAACCATGATGCATGACCACCCCTCCAAAATACGATATCTTGGCTGATAGCTTGCGATATATTGCAGGTTATCAGTTTTTTTGCGACAGGTTTTCATATCTTTAAAAAAAACTCTTGACAAAAGCAAATAGTTAAGCTAAAATAGTTAATACAAAATAGTTAGTCAAAAGTATCTAAATTAAACATCGGAAATAAGGAGAAAAAAATGGGTGGAAAATTTATAAAAGCACTAAACAAAATAACACATGATACAGCACTATATGAACTAAAGCGTCTTTATTCGCACGATAAAAAAAGTGAGCTCTCATACCACGACACACTCTATCTTAATATCATTGAGGCACATCCAAACGAGTATACCTCTTCGCAGATTGCGGATTTATTAAAAATAACCCGTCCGTCTGTGACGGAAAAAATCAATCAATTATGCAAAAAAGGCTATATTTTAAGGACCCAAAGCGAAACAGACAAGCGTGTATTTTATCTGTCTATAAATCCCCACAGCCCTAAAGACTATGAAACCACAGCAAGTTATGAAGATGAAATGGAACGTGATGTTTTAGCAAAGTTCGGGGAAGAAAAAGTTGATATATTCAGTGAAATAATTGAATATTTATCAGAGTTGATGCTTGAAGATTTTAATGAGGAAAATGAAAATGAATAGCCCGTTAGCAAAAAACTTTAACATGAGAGAAATTATAAAATACACAATGCCGAGTATGATTATGATGATTTTCATGTCCACCTATACGATTATAGATGGCGTGTTCGTATCAGCATTTGTCGGAGAAGATGCCTTAGCGGCAGTTAATTTAGTAATGCCACTAATCGGCATAGTAATGGCTGTCGGTCTTATGTTTGCGACAGGCGGTAATGCAGTAATTGCAAGACTATTAGGACAAGGGAAAGACAGAGAAGCTCGGGAGTTTCTAACAGTAATCTATATTATTGGTGGAGTACTCGGAGGTACGCTGACTGCCTTTGTGCTAATTTTCCCTAATGAAATTTTAAACTTTTTAAATGTGAGCGATAGTCTATATGTTCTGGCGAAAGAATACATGCTTAGTTTTGCAGGGTTTTTAGTTCCTTTGTTTTTTATGGTTTTTATTCAGTCTTTCATGGTAACAGCAGGTCACCCAACTTTTGGGCTGATACTTAGCTTAGCCGGTGGTATTACCAATATTATTCTGGATTATATTCTGATTTCTCCCGATATGCTGAACATGGGAATTACAGGGGCAGGTCTTGCAACGGGTATCGGATATGCACTCTCCGGGACAATTGGGTTTATATATTTTATCTTCAACAGAAAATGTATTCTTCATTTTGTGGTGCCAAAGCTTAAAATTAAAACTCTTGGACAAAGTATGTTTAACGGCTCATCGGAGTTTGTAGGCTCACTCGCTACATCAATTACTACACTTATGTTTAATTTTATCCTATTAAGTATGGTAGGGGATGCCGGAGTTGCAGCTATTAGTGTAATTTTATATATACAGATGTTCCAAAACGCTCTTTATACAGGGTACACGTTAGGAGTGTCACCGATAATTGCATTTAAATTCGGTGAAGAAAATCATAATGGATTACATAAAGTTATAATGCAAAGCTTTAAGGTTATTTCAGTAGCTTCTGTGCTTGTTATTATACTAACTCTTGCATTCTCGGATGAAGCAGTTGGTATTTTCATCGCAAGAGACAGTGCGACATTTGAAATGGCTAAAAACGGGCTTTTATTATTCTTGCCTGCGTATTTGTTTATGGGCTTTAATATCTTCTTTTCCGCGATGTTCACATCATTATCCAACGGAAAAGTGTCGGCAATAATTTCAGTTTTAAGAAGTTTAGTATTTATTGTTGTAGCACTTTTGATTTTACCACAAATATTAGGTTTAAACGGGGTGTGGCTGGCTGTTCCCGCGGCTGAGTTTTTAGCGATAACTGTATCTTTTTATTTTTACAAAAGGAATAAGCCGCACTACCAGTATTAAGAGAGAGGAAAATTTTA
>CAYJMO010000008.1:33664-34109 GCA_964371365.1 uncultured Oscillospiraceae bacterium | reverse complement strand
CGCAAAAACCCCCGTCCCGAGCAACACAAAAAACAGCGTCGACACCGCCGCCATCAGCCCAAACCTCTTTAACATCCCTATCATAATTCTCCCCTTTATTCCACAATATTATCGATCGTATACACGATATGTTATAGATATGCTTTTATATTATACCAAACAATACATATATTGTAAATAAAAAAATGAAAATCCAACCGAAAAACGATTGGATTTATCGATGTAAGGGAAAAACGAGGGCAACGGCGAGAGTTGTGAATACGGCTAAATCGGTGTTGCGGTTATGTTGTATGCGACGGGTTCTACCCCTCCCGTTTTTGCGTTTATCCGTGCATAGCGGTTGGGTTGGTGCCCGGCTGTAGGCGGGGGGCGCGTCTGCGAACCTGTTCGCAGTCACCGAAAGGGATAAGAGCCCGAGGGGTGCCTTGGGGTTTTTAGGTGGGTG
>CAYJMO010000008.1:30461-33654 GCA_964371365.1 uncultured Oscillospiraceae bacterium | reverse complement strand
AGGCCGCCGTCTTGACCGCTTGACCAACGGGCCGTTTGTGACGCTTAAATATAATAACACACCCGCGGGAGTTTGTCAATACTTAATTAACATTTTTTGAGAAAACGTGTGCCAACTCCTGCCACTGCTCCATGCTCAGCCGCTCCGCGCGTATGTTCTGGTCTCCTGTGACCTGTTTTACAATCTCCGCGATATCACCCTTGTCCATTGTTAACGTTGCATTCAGTGCATTGACAAGGGTCTTTCGACGCTGTTCAAAACCGGAACGCACCAACTTGAAAAACAACTTTTCATCCTCTGCCCTATAGGGCAATGGGTCGTGAGGGGTGAGCCGTATCACCGCCGAGTCTACCTTAGGCGCAGGATAGAACGACCCTGCCGAGACGTTGAAGAGCATCTCCGCCGAGGTGTAGTAATTGACCGCTATGGTCACCGCGCCACAGGCACGTTCCCCCACCTTTGCGCAAAGTCGCTCGGCCGCCTCCTTTTGCACCATGACCGTTATACTCTCAAACCCTGCCGGCTGTTCCAGCAACTTCATTATCAACGGACTGGTTATATAATAGGGCAGGTTCGCGACCACCGCCGTCGGCATACCGTCAAAACGCTCCTTGACAAGGCTCGGGATATCTAATGTCATAGCGTCGGCAAACAAGACCTCGAGGTTTTCATGATGTGAGAGTGTCTTCTCGATTATCGGCTCTAACCTCCTGTCCACCTCAACACTGACCACCTTGGTCACTGCCTCGCAAAGTTGGTCTGTGAGCGTCCCTATGCCGGTGCCAATCTCTAAAACACCAAAATCGGAACGCACACCCGACTGCTCCACGATCTTCGGACAAAGACCGGAATTTATTATAAAATTCTGCCCAAAACGCTTGGTCGGCACAGCGGAATAATTCTCACAGAGCTGTAAAACCGTCTTTTTATCGGTCAAATTATATCTTTTCATCAAATTCTCCACCAAAAGCATGAGGGAGCAGCTCACTCAATAGAAAGTCCTTTTGCAGTTCTCTCCCCTTTGTAAAAACCGGAATATCGCCCTTTGCGAACTCTGAAATCACCTGCCGACATGCACCGCACGGCATACAGCTCGCCCCTGCACCGCAATAAACGGCAAGCGCAAGAATTCCCCTGCAACCGGAGTTTATCATGTTAAAGATCGCGACGCGTTCGGCACAGACGGTCAGACCATAGCTGGCGTTCTCGATATTAGCGCCGGTATAGATAACCCCGTCAGCCCCGAGCACCGCCGCACCAACCGCAAAACCGGAATAGGGCGAGTAGGTATTTTTCACTGCATTGACCGCATTGGTCAATAGTGAATTTTTGTCAACGTTCATACTTTCCTTTCAAAATTTATAAAACATTATTATTTTCTATTGCATTTATCGCAGATTTAGTATATTATTTAAAATATAATACATTTATATACAAAATATAGGAAGGGGTATTATGCGCCGAGATAAGACCAACTATTATTTAGACATCGCCGAGACGGTGGCGAAACGAGGCACCTGTCTAAGGAGGAACTACGGTGCTATTATAGTCAAAAACGACAACATTGTCTCCACCGGCTTTTCCGGTGCACCGCGTGGCCGTAAGAATTGTAGCGACCTCGGTGTATGTCGACGAGAGCGGTTGCAGATACCGCGCGGACAGCGTTATGAGCTATGTCGCAGTGTCCACGCCGAGGCAAATGCCATAATCAGTGCCGCCCGTGAAAACATGCTCGGCGCGACGCTCTATCTTGTCGGGGTGGACGGCGGAGGTGAGTACGTTAAGGATGCAAGCAGCTGTTCCATGTGCAAGCGTCTGATAATCAACGCCGGCATTCAAAAGGTTGTCATCCGAAATGACAAGGATAGGTTTAACGCCCTTGACGTGGAGAACGAGTGGATAGTTCAGGACGAAAGCCTCTCGGACGAGCTCGGATATTAATAGATCACGACCGCCTTTTTAGGATTTAAGGCGTAGGAGCAGACCACACCGAAAATACCCATAGACACCGAGCAGACAGACTGCATAATCGGCATCGCGGCGGCGGTGCCGTTTATTATTGTGTGAATTAGCTCCGCTGAACCGATACAACCGGCTATAAAAAAGACGGCAAGTCCGGAAAAAACCAAAAACTTGTTGTTCTTTGAAACAAAGAAGAACTGCTTAATGAAGATGTTAAAAAACACAACCACCGACATCGGCACCAGTATAGCGACAACGTGGGATATGCGGTGGGAGGAGGACACCAGCGAAAGATAGTTGTTTAACATCAAAACATAGTAAAGGACGCTCGCTATAATCGCGAAAAAAAGCAGTCCTCCCTCCAGTCTACCCCTCATAAACGAGACAAAACCGAATATACCAAACCATAAACCGGTCGAAATCATGGATATTGATAAAATTAAACTTACCGTCTCGGCCGATGCGCCAACCGTCAACAACAGACTGAAAATACCGCATATAATATGAACTATTCCGACAATGCACATAGCGAGTGCAACACTGTTAGAACTATATGGGCGAGAGCCTTTTTGCCCGAATTTTAAAGCATAAAATAGCGCAAACAACAACATAATCAACATTATCAAGTATCGCGACGACGAGGATAAAACAGTGACAAACCCCTCTTCGTCGGTGAAAGTTTCAAGGTCAAAAAACCGCAAAAACCCAAAAAGTACGGACAGCAAAACAATAACTATGTAAAAAACTTTTTTCATAAATCCCTTATATATAGATGAATATTATGTTACCTACGGTCATAGTAATGTATAAAACCGCTAAAGACTATAGGAATGGACAAAACGATGAAAAAGATAATTGCACTTGTGTTATTTTTCGGAGCGGTGGCGTTTTTGATGCCCTACTCCTGGTTGTTGCTCACCACCGCCTACGACAGCCCTTTACCGGAACCGGAAACCCCATCGCAACCGGAAGCATCGACCACAACGGGCGACGACTCTCAACCACCGGAAGACAGTGCACTTGAGACAGTAGATACAGTATATCAAAAAGAAGAATTTCTCATCTATTGTATCGATCGAGAAGGCGTGTTGACCATCCCGGTCAAAGAATACATAATCGGTGCACTCGCCGCCGAGATGTCGCTCGATGTTCCAAAAGAGGCACTCAAGGCACAGGCTATCGCCGCCTACAGCTATGCGGTGGCAAGGGCGGAAAACAAGGAGGCTGGTGA
>CAYJMO010000008.1:0-30451 GCA_964371365.1 uncultured Oscillospiraceae bacterium | reverse complement strand
CCCGATGAACTCTGATTTTTCCGCAAATCCGTCTAAGTACGAGGTGTTCTTGACCGAGGAAGAGATGCGATACCTCTGGGGCAACTCCTATGACGAAAACTATGCATTTCTGTCTGAAATTGTCGAGGAGGTGGGCGCAAGGTTACTTATCTATGACGGCGAGCCGGCATTGAGCTGTTATTTTCCATTGTCAAACGGGTCAACTTTAGAGAGTGAACATTTTTTTGATGTGGAGTTACCCTATCTCATCTCGGTGGAATCCCCCTACGACAGCACGTCAATCGAATATGAGCAGAAGATAACCTTTACCTCTCAACAAATTTTCGATGTTTTGACAACAGAATTTGAGGGTGCGGTGCTTGAAGACGATCCCTTTTCTTGGCTGAGTGAGCCGAACTACACCGATTCGGGGTATCTGATCGACATCACAGCAGGCGGTATACTAATAAAAGGGGAGGAACTCCGACAGGCACTCGGTCTGCGCTCCACCTCCATGCAGATTGAGTATGCCGACAACATCTTTATCTTCACCACCCAGGGCATTGGTCACGGAGTAGGAATGTCACAGTATGGCGCAAGAATGATGGCAGAACAGGGATATACGTACGATATCATATTAAAATACTACTATCCCGGATGTGAGATCTCATAATATTGACCACCGCGGTCAACGTAACAACTGACCACCGTGGTCAATCGGCAATCGCCTTAATACTCTCAATCTCCTGCGATACGGTCGGCTCGGATGATTTGTAAAGATTATCATATCGATATAGTGCGAAACCATCGATACCGCTCACCGATCGAAGTGTCTCAATCTGCCTTGCGAGGTTGTCACCGCTACTCCACTCCGACTGATCGTTCGCACCTCCGTCACCAACACCGATACGAAACGCACCAAGACCAATATAGAGTGACACCGACGCCGCTTGTGGGTAGGATGCCCACTGGGCCGAGAGTTTCGCGAACTGATAATCCTCCCTTCCCGACGCTGTTAGGTAGTCAAATCCCCAGTAGAGTTGCGGCATTATATAGTCGACATAACCCGGTGTGGAAAGCCATAGATTGACATCGCTGTATTGCTGATTGTAGTTGTTGGAGTTGTTGCCCTGCGGCGAAATCCCAAAATATACCGAGGCATCTGTTGCCTTGACTGCATTGTAGACCTTTTGTACAAGCTCGTTGACATTCTCACGTCGCCACGCAGACAGATCCATTCCACCGCCCAATTTTGAGTATGCGGCGGCATCAAATGAAGCTTCGGTCGTCGGATAGAAATAGTCGTCAAACTGTATTCCGTCCACATCATAGTTGTTAATTATCTCCACCACGCCGGACACGATTAAATCTTGAACTTCAGCATAAGCCGGATTGTAATAGAGTCCGTCGTTTGCCGCAACAACATAATCGCTCTTGTCGGCGCTGTTCATAAATCCAACGGCAGGGTTGGACGAGGCTAAAGAGCCGGGTTTCGATTTGCTCAACTGAACGCGATATGGATTGACCCAAGCCTCGATTTTAAGACCACGCTCATGACAAAGTCGCACCGCAACCTCCAACGGGTCGTAGGGCAAACTCGCGCCCTGTGTGCCGGTTATAAGATGACTGGTGGGGAAGATTGAGGAGTTATACAGTGCATCTCCAAACGGACGAACATGAAATATAACTGTATTCAAACCAAGAGATACCGTGTTATCAAGCATGGTTGAAAGATCCTGAACAAAGCCCTGTTCCGATGACATGTTCATGCTCTCAAATTCAAGATAGGATATCCAAACGGCCCTATATTCATCGCTGGGAGCAACACTGTTGACCACACCGGTCGAACTGACCACCTCGGTCAATGTTGAACTTTCACTCTCGATAGAGCTACTGTTTTCAACACTTTCTTCTGATGATATCTCCTGTGAAAGGGACTCTGATTCACTTATACTGACGGTGTCCTCCGGCTTTGCAATGACCTCTAAATCGGTGGATGTGCCGACCTCGGAGCTCTGCTCGATACTATCGCTTACCTCCGGTGCACCACCGCCCTGTAACATGAACACCGCGACCGATAAAATGACAATCAACCCCAGCCCGACAGCGGAATAACTTATCAACCGCGCGAGCGATATATCCTTTATACTTCTTGTTCTTCTGTACTTCACTGCTTTCCTTTTAATAATTACTTTACTGTTAATATTACCATAAACCACCGCTACAGTCAACCATAGCGGTGGTTTTTATTTCGACAGTATCAGCTGTTTAACTCGTTAAAATCAAAATATTCTCCGTCTCTTATTGCCTCCACATGAATGTGTGGTTGGAGTGATAGCTCACTTGGGGTCTCCCCTACTCTGCCGATAACATCACCACAGCGTAGTTCCTGCCCTTTTTGTGCCGATATCTCACTGTTAAGTCCGCAGTAACGCACAACTATTCCATCCGTTTCAATCTCGACAACACCTCCCCATAGGTCGTCGACCGACACGTATGTCACCACACCCGCTTTTGCCGCAACAACAGGGGTGTCAAGCGGTGCGGCTATGTCTACACCGTTATGCGTCCTCCAGTCGCCCATCGTCTCGTTATATATTAGTTCCTCGCCACTGAACGACTGTATTATTTCACCCGTAACCGGCATCATAAAGTTGAGCGGTTCTGCCGGCACAGCCTGTGGTGCTACCGTCTCTTCGACCATCGGAGATGACTCTTCAATCGCTTCTGTCGGCTGTTTTATCGTATCTTCAACCGGCTCTTCAAATGGTATTTCATCTGCATCGACCTTGTCCTCTACCGATTCCATAGACTCCTGCGGCTCCTCGATGGGGACATCCGGTTCGGAGTTTGAAACCTGTTGATCAGGCGTAAACTCCTCAAGTTCAGGAACTTCATATGTTAATGGTTCCTGATCCGTAAACTGTTCCACCAATGTCTCGATGGCGAGATAGGACGACACTGCGGCCGCTATAACACATACCATCAAAACAAGATAAAATCCTTTGTTTTGAATGAATTTAATAACTGTACTTTTCTTTTGGTTCATAAAAATCCACCTTTCCTGCGTTGTAGTTTTATTCTCGGCAGAAAAGGTGGGTTTATTCATATGTTATAAAAAATCAGTATCTTTTTATTAAAATTGCAAAAATAGTTATGAGCATCCAGACTACCTGATAAAGCATTACTATTGTAATTGAAAGTCCGTGTAATCCTGATGTTACCGCCAATACAACGGTTATAACCATGCTCAATATGACGGTAAATGCCTCCAACAATGTTGCCATGCGTTCCGCGGAATCGGCAGCAGAGGCGGCTCTTAAACCACCAATAAAGGAGGCGAAACTTCCCACATGGGTCATTAGTCCCTCACTCTCCGGAAGGTAGTTGGTGTAGCGAGAGGCAATCTCCTCCTCCTTGCCGTTTAACACCTTGACATTCTCCGGTGCTATTTGAAACTTTTGGGACACCAATTCTCTTGTGATGTTGAAGTCATCGGATCGGACCAGTATCGACACACCGCTCTGACGAAGTATATTGAGAGTTGTTGAAATATCCTCGTCAGCAACATAGGATACGAGGAACATGCAATACAGCTTACCCGAGACAGCGAGATATATTACACTGCGTTCCGATTTTGAAAACCGGTTTTCCAGATCTATTGATGGCAGTGCAATGTCATTTCGCTCCATAAGTTCGCGATTGCCAATGTTGACGCGTTTGCCGTCCACCCATGCGGTAAAACCATATCCAATCTCGTTAGTGAGCGACTCCGTCTCATATAGCATCTCGGTCTTGCCCTCAATCATGGACAGGAAAATGTCACGCAGGGTATCACAACCCCTTGTTAATATGCTCGCGGCGTAAAGTATCGCAAGATCGATGCGCTGTTCCTTACTGAACGTCTTTATGCCGTGTAGTCGGACGGTGCTCGGTGGGAATATGTCGTGAGCGCCCAGCATTACCGCTGTAGTTTTACCTATTCCTTCTATCGCCTCCCAACCGGGTATTATCGCGCCGACACGTGCGGCACTTTGATTCATTAATACCGTCGGCAGAACCTGCACGAATATCGCGCCAAGCGGTGCGGCAATAACCAACACAGCGGCGAATACGCTCGCTATTACAGCAAGGTCTCCGCTCGAAAGGTAAAAGGTTATGGCGGCGGCGGCAACAGAGGTGAAGAAGAGGGCGAGTCCAAACCTTTTGCCGTTTTTATCGCTCTCATGAGGGCTAAAACTCTGTCGTAGGAAGTTTTTGACCAGGGCGGTCGGTCGCGAGAGCATCAGCTCCGGATACTCCTCTTGTATGCCGGCAGTTAGCTTCAGTACCGACTCTCGATTTCGCACAAGGAACGCCGCAGAATGGTCAAAACCCTCGGTAGCAAGGGAAAAATTATTACTTATCCCCCTCATCTGTACCCAACGACCAAGCGCATTGACCGCATAGGTCAACATTGCTACGGGGGCAAAAATGGTAATCGAGGAGGAAATCGCAGAGGTCCCGGTGAGCACCATAACAAGCAGCTGTGATATCGCGCCTAACATGGATAAAAACACAAAGCTGTCCTGTGTCGGTATCGAGAAAAGTCCGGTAAATCCTCTTCCAAAGGTGGGGAAGGCCACGACAATGCCGACAACCATGAGTGATATAGCACCATAATAGATAAATGAATCACCAGATTCGCCGGTGAAGATACTCGGTAGTGGCATCACAAAGGTGAGCGCTGTGACGAAATATGTAACGCCTACCGTAAGCAGAGCCATAATAAAAAATCGAACAAACGCAAGTCGTGTCATGCTTTTAAGGTCATGCAGAATTCCGGCGGCATCGGAAAGGTTGTTGTAGTCATCTACCTCGATAGGTTCCTCTATATCCTGTTCAAAAGGAACCTCCGCCTCCTCACTCCCCGGAGTAACAAACGACTCGGAAATGGGTATGTCACCGGTATTTATGCTCTCGGTATTAAAGTAGTTGCGACTGGATTTTTTCTTCTTTTGACCCTTAGCGGCTGCTCGCATGGCGGTTTTGTCCATGGCGACCGTTTCGCTGAAAAACTCGAAAAATCGCTCATCACCAAACGACTCGACACGTATAGAACCGGTACCTTGTTTCATCTCACCTGTGCCGAACTCCTGTGAGGAAGCATCGACATTCGGTCGGCTCTCCATCTCATTTATATCCTGCTCCAACTCTCGCAGGCTTTTAAAGGTTGGTTTCACAACCTCCTTAGTTATAACTCGCTCTTTAGGCATTTCAGCAGTTCTGCGTCGCTTTTTTGGTGTAGTGAATGTCTCGGACACCACCGGTGTAGCAACAGGCATAGCCTCCTGCTCCACTGAATTTTCGGCAACGCTTAGGAGTGTATCGGCAGTGGAGCTGTCAATTTTTGCACGTTGTTGCGGCATCTTCTCCTCACGTGGTGAGGTGTTTTCAAGGTCGGGGAGTAGCGTATCGGACGTAGAGTAGGGGCTGTATCCGGCGTATGGTATGCTTTTTTGCGAACTTGCCTCCTGCTTTTGCTCAAAGGCTATAGGCTGTTGAACAGGCGGTATTGAGGGTGCAGGAGGTTTTTGCTCTCTCGGTTGTGGAGTGGGAACGCTCCTCATCTCTATGTTTTGCGGTGGTTTTTGTAGATCCGGAGCGGCTGTTCTTTCTATTATATAATCCTGTTCATTTTTTTGTGGCAATGTAGGTTTTGGTGGCAAAGGGTATGCCGCCGATGTCCGAGGGTAGTTCGCTGTCGAGGCGGGTTGTACCGTCGGGCGTTGTTGACCCGGACGGTCAATGGAATCAAGCAGACCGGTGACAACTCCATGTCCCTTGTTCGATGCGGGTGGCGGTATCGGTATCTCAGCACCTCTTTGACGCTGCGGTGCACCAAACACCGGTCCCTTTGGTTTAGGGCGGCGCTGCGCCAACTCCACCGCCGGAGTGGTGGTGAATGCTATGTCGGTATTCTCCTCATAATTCGGTGTGAAGACCGGCTTTCTCGCAGGGTAGGACGAGCGAGAGTCGAAAGAGGTGCCGGCATTATTTGGGCGAGGGTCCGTCGAAGGTGACTTTTTGTCCCTGATCTGGCTGAGGATATCCTCTATATTATTGTTTCTGCTAAAATTATCCTGCAAGTTTTCACCTCATAAAAGTAGAATTTAGGTATGTATTCTGTTCATTTTTTGTAGTATAATCCCTGCTGCGACCGAGACATTGAGGCTGTCTATCGTCTCATCGTGAAGTAGCGGTACACTGATACTACCATCGCATAGCTTACGAAGTAGCGGTGATACCCCTTCCCCTTCACTGCCCATTATCAGGGCGAGTTTGCCGGTGCAATCCACACGCTGGAGCGGTTCTCCGTCACCCTGTGCGGCGAAAACAAACACTCCGTTTTCCTTTAGTCTACGCACCGCTTCACCCATATTTGACACCCTAACTATAGGCATTTTTAGCGCCGCGCCTGCCGATGCTTTGACCGCTATCGGAGTTACACTGCAACCTCCGCGTTTGGTAATAACCACCGCCTTAACCCCGAAAAGATAGGCAGTCCTGATCATTGCACCAAGGTTGTGAGGGTCGGCGATGTCGTTTAATAGCAAAAAGACATTGTCATCACTTTCCCTCGACATCTCTTCAAGGTCACCGAGGTCAAGGTAATCTATGCCCGCCGTGATGGCGATGAGCCCCTGATGTTTTGTATTCCCGACCATAGAATCCATCTTTATGGACGGTGCACGCTTTATAACCGCATTTTTATCCTTTGCGAGTGCCGAGAAATAGGCGGCGGTCTTATTCTCCATACTATTTAATATATAAAGGGTGTCGACTGCGCCCTCTCCCTTTAAAAGTGCCTCGACGGCATTTCTGCCAAAAATAAAATCTGTCTGCAAGGGCACATCTCCTCAATTATCTATGGTAGTTTTATTACATATATGTTTATATTACCACGTTTTTAAAAAAATTTCTACATAAAAATTGATTTTTTTTATTTTTTTTAAAGAAAATATCCAATCAGAGCACCTGCTATTGCACCGACGGTGAAAACAATCGTCGATTTTAAATCTAAGTTGATAAAATGATGCCTTTTCCACCTCACTTTATATAAAGAATGTTTAGCTATATCTTGATATCTGTCTTTCATCAATTTTCGACTCCATTTTATTTATTATTTGTTTGTTTTTACTTTTTCGCCATTTTTTTCATTATTAATTCATCGTCATATTTCTACTGAGCAGTGTGGTCAATTTAGCAATTTGTATACGCTATGTATTGTACCTGGTGGTCAACGTGAATGTTGAAAACTCGTTGAAAGTGTTAAAAAGTCGTTCAATTACACACTTTTTTCACCTTCTAAAGTGAGTTTTGAGTACATTGTTTAAAGTTTTTAACATAACTGTATGTTTATTTTGTAATTTTTGTCGATTGACAAATGACTGAAAAGGAAATATTATTATCTTAGGGCTTAAAACAAAAACCAGATAACGAGAGGTGACTAAAATGAAAAATTCTACAAAATGCCTACATTCGGGATATTCCCCGATTAACGGAGCTCCCGGTGTTCCTCCTATTGTGCAAAGTACTACATATAGATTTGACAGCATGTCGGAAATTTCGTCTCTTTTCGACATGCCGACAGCTCATCTATATTCGCGATTTTCCAACCCTACCACCGACGTTGTGGAGCAAAAAATTGCTGCATTGGAGGGGGGGGTCGCGGCGATGTGCACCTCGTCCGGACAGTCGGCAACACTCTTTTCGGTTCTCAACCTCTGTTCTGCCGGTGATAGCGTTGTTTGTTCTCGCGCAATCTACGGTGGTACGGTTAATCTTTTTGCTGTAACCCTTAAAAGATTTGGCATTGAGGTGATATTTGTTGATCCGGATGCTGACGAGCAGACGCTCGATGCTGCAATAAAGCCAAATACACGCTGTGTTTTCGGCGAAACCCTCTCCAACCCGACATTGATTGTGCTTGATATCGAAAAATTTGCAAACGTTGCCCACCGACACAATATTCCGCTTATCATCGACAACACCTTCCCCACCCCAATCCTCTGCCGACCGATTGATTTCGGTGCCGACATTGTAGTCCATTCCACCAGCAAATATATGGACGGTCACGCAGTTCAGGTAGGCGGCGTCATTGTTGATGCCGGCAAGTTTAACTGGGAAAATGGCAACTTCCCCGACTTTTGCACACCGGATGAGAGCTACCACGGTGTAGTGTACACAAGAGATTTTGGTGCGGCGGCCTATATCGTAAAGGCTCGTATGCAGTTAATGCGTGACCTGGGCTGTTATCCTGCCGCGCACTCTTCATTTTTGCTCAACATGGGTCTTGAAACTTTGGATGTTCGCATGGCTCGTTACTGTGAAAATGCCGAAAAGGTTGCTGAATTTTTGTCCGATAACGACAAGGTTGAGAGCGTTTTTTATCCATCACTCGAGGGTAACTCTCAAAAAGAAAAAGCTAAAAAATATCTCAAGGACGGCTCTTCCGCAGTATTGTCCGTTAACCTAAAGGGCGGTCGCGACAAGGTCATGCAATTTTGTGACGCGCTGAAATTAATCTGTCGCGAGGTTCATGTCGCCGACATACGCAGCTGTATAATTCACCCCGCGAGTACCACCCACCGTCAGCTGACCGCGAGCCAACTCGCCGACGCAAACATCGGTGAGGGATTAGTGCGACTTTCGGTAGGTTTAGAGAACTCGGAGGACATCATTGCCGACCTGAAACAGGCTCTTAATGTTATATAATAATTATTTCTGTACTGATTTGTGAATTATTTTCTATGCAATGTTGTTTTTTTCGACATAATATGTTATAATGTTTTGTACACAATAGGCTAAGTTAACACAGTATCGAAGGGTGCTTGTGTTATATAGGTAAAGGAGGGGATATGGCTAACAAGAACGAGGCGCTAAACACTGCGATAGCGCATATAGAACGGCAGTTCGGCAAGGGCGCGGTCATGAAGCTCGGTCAGAGTGTCGGTATGCAGGTAGACTCCATATCCACCGGATCTATCGGTCTTGATGCGGCACTCGGCATCGGCGGTCTGCCACGTGGCAGGGTGGTCGAGATATACGGCCCTGAAAGTAGTGGTAAAACCACCCTTGCACTGCACTGCGTAGCCGAGGCACAAAAAAAAGGCGGTGAGGCGGCATTTATCGACGTTGAACATGCCCTCGATCCGGTCTATGCCAGAGCACTTGGAGTGGACATAGACTCTCTGCTTGTCTCCCAACCGGACACCGGTGAGCAGGCTCTTGAGATTACCGAGGCATTGGTGCGTAGCGGTGCAATAGACCTCATCGTCATCGATAGCGTTGCGGCGATGGTACCACGTGCCGAGATTGAGGGTGAGATGGGCGATGCTCATGTCGGCCTACAGGCAAGGCTTATGAGCCAAGCTCTGCGTAAACTCACCGGTATACTCGGAAAAACCGGCACAATCTGTATCTTTATCAATCAATTGCGCGAAAAGGTCGGCGTGGTCTACGGCAATCCGGAGGTCACAAGTGGCGGTCGCGCACTTAAATACTACTCCTCGGTGCGTATCGATGTGCGACGTATCGAGGGGCTTAAAAACGGCACCGACATCATCGGAAATCGCACCCGTGCAAAGGTGGTCAAGAATAAGGTTTCTCCGCCCTTTAGGGATGCGGAGTTTGATATCATGTTCGGCGAGGGTATCTCAAAGCAGGGTGAACTTCTCGACATGGCAGTCAAACAAAACATTGTTCAAAAATCCGGTGCATGGTTTGGCTACGGTGAAACTCGTCTCGGTCAGGGACGTGACAATGCAAAGCAGTTTTTCAAGGACAACCCCGAAATATTTGCCGAGATAGAGCAAAAGGTTCGAGCCAACATGGCAGGCGGTGAACAAACACCGACCACCTCAAAATCTGCCGACATCTCCAACGCTCCACCTGCCGCTAAGGATAAGCCGACAAAGCGTCGCAGTGCCTCAATTGATATTGTTGTGGAATAGCCTACATATATAAGGGCTTATGATATGACTTTACCCCTCATCCCACAAAATCCTTGTCTCAAGCTCCCCAACTCGGGTGAGATGTTGCGACTTGATTGTCTGTGCACAGAACAAGAGGGAATAACCTCTACAAGGTTGATGTACCATGCCGCATCGGCTCTTTTCGAGGTCCTTATGCGGGAATGTGATCCCCCTCAAAATGTGTTAATCCTCTGTGGCGGCGGTGGTAACGGCGGTGATGGCTATGTGCTCGCACAGCTGTTTTCGACGCTGTCGTGCAATGTTTTCCTCTGCAACCTCGCAGGTGAAATCCGCTCGCCGGATTCATTGTACTACCATGATGTCGCCCAAAACATTAACTCGATTAGATTTATTTCATCGGACAGACTCGGTGAGTCTGTGTTTGGCTATGACTTAATTATAGATGCGGTCTTTGGTATCGGTTTTCACGGCGAACTGCCGGACAGTGTCGCCGCTGTCTTTGAATTTGCTAAGAATTCGGAGGCTGTAAAGGTTGCGGTGGACGTGCCGTCCGGTGTCTACTGTGACGATGCCGGTGTGGCTGAAGGTGCATTTTGTGCCGACCTCACAGTTACCTTTGAATTTTATAAACCCTGTCACGTCTGCTATCCCGCCAAAGAGTTCTGCGGCGAAGTTGTCGTAGTTCCCATCGGTTTTTCCGACGAGGCTATTGAGGGTGCAAACTCGGACGGCATCCTGCTCGGCGGCGAAATATTATCCTTTTTAAAGGAGCCTGTTTCGCCACAATCCCACAAAGGTGACCTCGGACGACTACTGTCGGTCACCGGATCTCGGAACATGACCGGCGCGGTCTACCTGTCCTCCATGGCGGCACTACGGGGTGGTATCGGGCTTTTATACATCGCCTGCGAATATGATATACTGGACGTTCTGCAACAAAAACTCAACGAACCGGTCTTTTTGCCGTATAAACACGATTTTATTGAGGCGGTGGGTGACCTGTCGCGATATGATGTTATTCTTCACGGTTGCGGCAGTGACACAAAACGCCCCGACATAACCCGGCATCTGATTGAATGTTCTTCCGGCCCACTGATCTTAGACGCAGATGCGCTCAACAACATAGCAAACGATTCCGACATGCTCTCTCACAGGAAGGGGCAGGTCGTCCTAACTCCTCATCCCCTCGAGATGGCGAGACTTTGCTGCAGGACGGTGGAGGAGGTACAATCTAATAGAATTAGCACCGCTCGGGAATTTGCAAGAAACAGTGACTGTATTGTGGTGTTAAAGGGTGCGGCGAGCGTTATTGCCTCGCCGGATGGGCGGTATGCAATCAACCCAACCGGCAACCCCGGCATGGCAAAGGGTGGTTCCGGTGATGTTTTAGCCGGTCTTATCGCCGCCTTTTGTACCGGCCGATCTCACAAAGATTTGTTCACAGCGGTCTCGGCTGCAGTTTATATGCATGGTCTCGTCGGTGATCGCTGTGCCGAGAGCATGTCGTGGCGAAGTATGTTGCCGAGCGATATGCTAAATCAACTTGTATCATTGTTGAAATAAAGGAGAATTTTTATGTACAACTTTCCGTTAGGAGTCCTGCTTGAAAGCTTTCGCAGTGACATTCCCACCGCACTTCGCTACGCTAAAGAGGCCGGCGTGTCCGCTGTTCAGGTCTATGCCGTAAAGGGTGAAATGGACGCGCGAACTGCCACAAAAAACACCATCAATGAATTCAACTCGCTACTTTCGGACAACGGGCTGGTGGTTTCAGCGGTATGCGGTGACTTTATCAGTGGCAACCACAACGGCTACAGCTTTGCAAACCCATCCCAGAGTGATGAGATCATCGAGCGCTCTAAAAGGATATTGGAGTTTGCCGCCTCGGTCGGCTCTAACATCGTCACCACCCACATCGGGGTTGTGCCGGGCGATACCAACTGCACCAAGTTTAAGGTTCTGCAGGAGACCTGCCAAAAACTTGCGGAATATGCCGATGGAATGAACTCCCACTTTGCAATTGAAACCGGTCCGGAGGTGGCAACCACCCTGCGCAACTTTTTGGATACACTCGGTTCGCGCGGTGTCGGTGTCAACCTCGACCCTGCTAACCTCGTCATGGTGACCGGTGACGACCCGGTGCGCGCGGTCCACACCCTCAAGGATTACATCGTGCACACCCACGCCAAGGACGGACGACGGCTACAGATTGGCGACCCTCTTGTCATCTACGGTGAGATTGAGTCCGAAATTCAGGATGCCAAATACTTTGAAGAACTGCCACTCGGCGACGGTGAAGTCGATTTCCCCGCCTATCTTGCCGCTCTGGACGAGATTGGCTATCGTGGATATCTTACCATCGAGCGTGAGGTCGGCAACGACCCTAAGGCGGACATAATTAAGGCCGTGGAGTTTTTAAACGGGATTAAAAAAGTGTAACATGACAAAGGTAAAGATACTTGACCATCCCCTGATACAGCATAAAATATCCCTTTTACGGGACAAAACCACCGACAATGTCGAGTTTGGGCGTCTGACCGGCGAGCTTGCAATGCTGTTGACCTATGAGGCGACACGGGATCTGCCGCTTGTCGACACCCCATTGAGCACCCCGATTGCCGACACAGTGGGAAGGCGACTTTATGGACTAAAGCCTGCGGTCGTGCCTATTTTGCGTGCCGGTCTTGGCATGGTGGAGGGGGTTCGTGCGGTGCTTCCCACCGTTAAAATTGGGCATATTGGTCTCTATCGTGACGAAGAGACACTCAATCCAATTGAATACTATTATAAGATGCCGTCCGACATAAATACGCGTTATATCTTAGTCGTCGACCCGATGCTCGCAACCGGCGGCAGTGCCTGTGACGCAGTGCAAAAACTCAAATCAGAGGGTGCAAAGCAGATAAAATTTCTATGCCTTATCGCCTCTCCCGAGGGGGTTGATCGACTGTCCACCACCCATCCCGATGTAGAGATATATGCCGCCGCACTGGATGAGCGACTAAACGATAAGGGATATATCGTGCCGGGGCTCGGCGACGCCGGCGACAGGATTTTCGGGACCGATTAAACTTTCAGGATCGACTTATATATATGAAAAAACTTGCGATTGTCACCTCCACCCGTGCCGACTATGGTCTGCTCTCCCCTGTCATTGCGCGATTTTTTGCGCGAGGTGAGCTGTCGGTCGAGATAATTGCTACCGGCACACATATCTCGGACGGCACGGCAAGCGAGATAACGAACGACGGCTACCGCTTTCATACGATCGATATAATGAAATTCCCTCAGGATAGATCCGGCATTGCAAGGATAACCGCACTGACGATGGAGCTTTTTATCGATTGTTTCGAGGGCAACCGACCGGATGGTCTGTTAATTTTGGGGGATCGATATGAGATATACGCCGTAGCGACCGCGGCACGCTTTTTAAACATACCTATCTTTCACATCAGCGGTGGGGACGTGACCAGCGGTGCAATAGACGACTGCCTGCGCCACTGTATCACCAAACTCTCGTCAATTCATTTCCCCTCCTGCGAGCGGTACGCAAGGCGTCTTGTATCACTCGGAGAACAGCCGGATACCATATATAATGTAGGCGGTCTCGGAGATGAAAACATCCGTTCTATGCAGTTTTTATCCAAAGATAAGCTGTCAGACTCGCTCCGCTTTGACATCGATCGAGATTATCTGCTGGTAACCTATCACCCCGAGACGCTGTCTTCCCTGTCCGGTGATGAGCAACTCGACGCTCTTTTGTCGGCTCTAAACCGTTATGACGGCGCGATTATCATAACCGGCGCAAATGCCGACGCGGACGGCGAGCGATTTAACGAGCGACTTAAAGCGTTTTGCGATAAAGAGGGGGGTCGATTTTATATCCGTTCGATGGGTGCACTTCGCTATCTCTCGGCTATGAAGTACGCCACTGCGGTGGTCGGCAATTCCTCGAGCGGAGTATGTGAGACACCCTCTTTCGGTGTCCCGACCGTCAACATCGGCAACCGACAAAAAGGGCGGCTGATTGCAAAGAACATTATCTGTTGCGACATTAATTCAAACGATATTTTCCACGCTGTTACCGAGGCGGTCTCCGGCAAATTTATCGAGAGCAGCAAGGCGGCACGCTCCCCCTATCAAGGAGAAAACACCGCCGACGATATAGCGAGGATTACAGCAAAGAGATTAAATGAGGGTATTTGTAGCGAAAAGGAGTTTTTTGATGTCACATAACTTTCTGCTCGTCGGTTTTGGTTCGATGGGTAAACGCCGTGCGAGATTGCTATCCGAGATCGACCCCGACATAAAGTTGACGGTGGTGGACTCCTCCGCCGAGCGACGAGAGCAGGCATCGGGGCTGGGATATAACGTTTTTGAGGATTTAAACAATGCACTTTCGGTCGGCGGTTATACCGCCTCTCTCATATGTTCAGCGCCACTCACCCACCCCGAGATTACCAAAAAACTTTTGGAGAACGGTCTTTGTGTGTTTAGCGAGCTCAACCTGACCGACGAGTGTTATCCGGAACTGTGTGAGCTTGCAAAAAATAGCGGTCTTTTATGGTTTAACAGCAATACAATGCTCTACCGTCGTGAGATCGTTCGGATAATTGAACATAGAAAAGAGTTTTCATCTCCGGTATGTTATCGCTATCACATCGGTCAATATCTGCCGGACTGGCACCCGTGGGAGAGTTATAAAAACTTTTTTGTGGGTGACAAACGCACCAGCGGCATTCGTGAGATACTCGCCATCGAGCTTGCCTGGCTAATCGAGGCATTCGGCTCTGCGGAGGTCTTGAATGTTCAGCGTCGCCGCCTTTCCTCACTTGAGATCGAGTATGACGACACAGCGTTTATCACACTTTTGCACGCTGATGGCACCCTCGGAACATTATTGACCGACGTTGTCTCACCGAAGCCGGTGCGTGACTTTGAGTTGTTCGGCGAGGGATTGCACCTGTTCTGGGAGGGCTCGCCAACCACCCTATCGAGCTACGATATCGATAAAAAGGAGAAGGTGAACATCCCCCTTTATGAAAATGCGACCCAGCTGAAAAGCTACTCCGACAACATAGTCGAGGATGCATATCGTGACGAGCTGAATAACTTTATCGCCTCACTTGATGGTAACGAGAGCCCGAAATACAGCTATGAACATAATTTAGAGGTGCTTGAAACGATAGAAATAATAGAAAGGGATGCCTAAATTGAGAGCTCTGTTTGTCGGTCTCGGTAGTATAGGTTGCCGTCATCTTCGCAACCTCAAAGAAATACTGCCGGACATAGAGGTCTTTGCACTGCGAAGTGGCAACCGACCATTGAATAGTGAAATCTCCGCCCTGCTATCCGGCGAGCTTTTCGGTATTAATGAACTGTGTGGCGAGTATGACCTCTGCTTTATCACAGGTCCCACCCACCTGCACCGCATAGCAATCGAGGACACTCTCCCTTTTGTCAAGAGCTATTTTGTGGAAAAACCTATCTTCGAACAACCACATGACCTCTCTTTCCTGTCAAAAAAGACGGTCTATGTAGCGGCACCACTGCGACATACCACACTGTTTTTAACACTGCAAAGACTTTTGCGTGAGGAAAAACCGCTCGCCGTCCGTGCGATATGCTCCAGCTATCTTCCAAGCTGGCGTGCCGGTGTCGACTACCGCAAATGCTATAGCGCAATCAAGGAACAGGGCGGCGGTGTTCGCCTCGACCTCATCCATGAATGGGACTATCTCGGTGCGCTGTTCGGCAGTGTGGATAGCCTAAAATCGCTCTACGGCAACCTGTCGGATCTCGAGATTGATAGCGAGGACTATTCATTATACATCGCAACCGCCAATGGAGTTGCCCTGTCGGTGCATCTCGACTATTTTGGCAGGGAGTATAAAAGAGTTTGTGAGATCATCTGCCGTGACGGCAACATCACCGCCGACTTTGGGAGTGGACTTATCCGCCATCATCAAAAGGGTGAGATAGACTGCCGTGAGGACGGCAACGACAAATATATTCGTGAGATGCGTCATTTTATCGATGTATCAAACGGCGGCGAGAATATAAACGACATGAGGCGGGCGCTCGACACCCTGCGTCTGTGTCTATCGGACGACTATTAAAGGAAAAAACACATGAGCAATATATTGATTTCCATCTGCGGACGTGCCGGCAGTACAGGCTATCCCGGCAAGAACCTTGCTGAGTTTTGCGGTGTGCCGTTGTCCTTTTACAGCCTATCGGCGGCGGAGTTGTTTGCCGTCTCCCACCCTGAGCTCAGCGTCGACATCTGCCTTTCCACCGATAGTGAACAGCTTATCGACGATGTGACAGATGGCTTTGGTGATGTTATAGTGGTGCGACGCTCCGGCGAACTCTGTGACGGAGTGACCCCAAAACTTGCGGTATTCACCCATGCTCTGTGCTCGGTGGAGTCGCTGTTGAAAAAAACATATGACCACTATATCGACCTCGACATAACCAGCCCTCTTCGCCGCATGATGGACATCGATAATCAATATAAAATCAAGATGAATAGTCCGGATAAACAGCTGATTTTCTCTGCCGTAGAGTCAAGACGCAACCCTTATTATAATATGGTGGTGACCGACGAAGATGGATTTGTGAGCAAGGCAATCGACGGTGCAGAGTATTTTGCAAGACAACAGATACCGAGCACATATGACCTTAATGCCTCGATATATGTCTTTGAGGCGGAATTTGTGCGTCAGAACACCTCAAAGTACATCTGGGATGCTTGTGCCGGCCTCTCACTAATGCCGGACACCGGTATACTTGACATCGACTCTCGTGAAGACTTTGAACTGATGCAGGTCATCGCCGAACAACTATTTAAGACCGACCCCGACTACCGCGAGGTGCAGGAATACGCTAAAACAAAACATAGGAGAGGATAATGGCAAGTATATTAATTGTGGACGACGAGCGACAGATCTGTGACCTTTTAAAACAAAATCTCGAATTTGTGGGGTACGATTGCACCGTTGCGTATGACGGGGATGAGGCTCTTTCAAAGCTGACACGCTCCGACTTTGATCTGTGTCTTTTGGACGTGATGATGCCATTCACCGACGGTTTCACCTGCCTTGCGGAGATTCGCCGCCGTGGCTATAAACTGCCGGTCATAATGCTCACCGCCAAGGGTGAGGAGAACGACCGGGTGTTTGGTCTTGAACAGGGTGCGGACGACTATGTAACAAAACCCTTCAGCCCACGTGAGCTGGTCGCGCGTATTCGTGCGGTTTTATCGCGCACCATGCAGACGGAGGAGAACTCGAATGAGCGAACATTCCGCTTTGGTGAGCTCAACATAGACGAAAAAAGCCACGAGGCTAAGATCGGTGACAAATTGCTGAACCTGACCCCCAAAGAGTTTGATCTACTGCTCTATTTTGCGGAGAATGAGGGGGTGGCTCTCTCGCGCGAAAAAATCCTTTCGGCTGTCTGGAACTACGACTATCTCGGTGAAGATCGCACGGTGGATACCCATATAAAGATGTTGCGTGGCCACATCGGCGACTACCGTGACTGTATAAAGACGGTTTGGGGGATAGGATACAAGTTCACCTATGATCGCAGTTGATGAAACGCTTTTTAGACCTTTTTAAGGGGATACGCAACCGATTGGCGGCAATCATCGCATTGACCTGCCTTGGCATAGTCACATTCACCTTCTTTTTGCAATCCGTTTTGCTTGTGCCAACCTATAACAATATTTTAGACACACAGCTCTCAAAGGCGATTGAATCGGCGAGTGAGGCTATCGAGAACAACGACGTCCCCTCTGCCATACGCACCATAACCGATATAGCCTCTAACGGTATCTGCATCGAAATAAGTGATTCCGAGAGCTTGAAACCGTTAATAATAATAGAGGGGATCGGCTCCCAGTGCCTGCTACACTCCGGCGAGGCGGGCAACGAACTGGAGGAGAATGCAAATCTTATATCGATGCGTATGCGTGCATCGGAGGAGGACAACTTCCGCTATACCATGACCTCCGATACCGACGCCAGCCAAAGAATTTTTGGACAAACGGTGGGCGATGATGAGCAGATTATTATCGTTAGCACCGACCTTGAACAGATAGATGTCGCCGGTACGGTTATCGCACGACAGATTTTTATTTCGCTCGCCCTCACTCTACCTCTCGCCGTCGCGATCGCCTTTGTGTTTGCCGGTTATTTTACCGCACCAATTTCGGAGCTCGGTAAGGCGACAAAGCAGGTTGCAAACGGCAACTACGACATAATGCTTGATACCGAACGGGATGACGAGCTCGGCGACCTTGCCGGCGATTTTTCGGTCATGACAAATGAGCTTAAGCGGTCGTCAAAACTCAAAGACGAACTGCTCGGCAACATCTCCCATGATCTTCGAACGCCGCTCACCCTTATAAAAGGATACGCCGAGACGATAAGAGATTTCACAGGTGAGGTGGAGGAAAAGCGCAACGAGCAACTCGACATAATAATTGCCGAGGCGGACAGGCTGTCCGGTTTTATCAGCAATGTCATGGAGCTGTCAAAGCAGAACAGCGGTGAGACTCCGCTCGAGCGAGTGCGTTTCGACCTCTGCAAATTTTTGGAGGAGATTGTCTTTCGTGAAAAGCGTATGGCGGAGCTCAAGGGTGTTACGATAAATCTCTCTCTCCCCCCTACCGAGGTTTATATCAACGCCGACCCGCGCCAGCTGGACAGCGCGGTGCATAACCTCATTGAGAATGCCGTCACACATGTCGGAGAGGATAAAATTGTCATCGTCGGGTGTGAGCCGACCGCCGAGATAACACGAGTATACATCGAGGATCACGGAAAAGGTATCGGCAAGCAGGACATCAACTACATCTTCGATCGGTACTATCGGGCTCGTGCCGACCGCGGTGAGAGCGGCAGTGGATTGGGGCTCGCTATTGTAAAATCGACCTTTGTTCAACACGGATATAACTTCGGAGTAGATTCTTCACTCGGAAAAGGAAGTACATTTTGGTTTACTGTTGACAATGTGTGCGAAAGGTTGTAAAATAGTAGTATAAATAGTTAAAATTGTATATAGGAGAGTAAAAATGCGACTGTTAACACGTTCTGACTTTGATGGGCTTGCCTGTGGTGTACTGCTCAAACATTTAGGCGTTATCGATGAATTTAAATTTGTCCACCCAAAAGATTTGCAGGATGGACTTGTAGAGGTGAATGAAAACGATTGCCTTGCAAACGTACCATTTGTCAAAGGTTGCGGACTTTGGTTTGACCATCACCTGAGTGAGCATGAGCGCGGTGCTATGGGAACAGAGTATAAAGGCTTGTCTCGAATAGCCGACAGCTGTGCACATGTAATCTATGACTACTACGGCGCCGATAAATTCGATGGTTTCGAGGAACTGCTCATCGCAGTTGACCGTGTCGACTCTGCAAAGTTGACCGAAACCGAGATTTTAAACCCAACCGACTGGATTCTGCTTGGTTTTATCATGGACCCGAGGACCGGTCTTGGACGTTTTCGTGACTTTAGAATTTCTAATCTCCAGCTGATGGAGTTGATGATTGACTGGTGTGCTGTCAAATCAATCACGGAAATACTAAAAGAGCCGGATGTCCAGGAGCGTGTCGATCTGTATTTTGAGCAGGATGCTCTTTTCCGTGAGATGGTCACAAAGTATACACGTGTCGAGGGAAAGGTCATGATCACCGATCTTCGTGGTGTTGAGACCATCTATGCCGGTAACCGCTTCCTTATCTACAGCCTGTACCCGAACATCAGTCTTTCGGTCTGGATTGTGGACGGCCGTAATCGTCAGGGTTGCAGTGTCGCGGTCGGTCATAGCATCATCGACCGTACCAGCAAGCTCAACGTCGGCAATCTTATGTTAAAATACGGTGGTGGTGGTCACCGCGCTGTTGGCACCTGCCAGTTCTCCAGCGACACCATTTCGGAAAATCTTCCGAGAATTCTCACCGAGATTTGCAACATCAACAACAACTGACGGACATTTAAGTCATATATTTGTGCCTACCGATTTTACGGTGGGCACAAAAGTATATAAGTTTGAAATGTATTCTCAGGTTCTTAGCTTTATTCCTTTTTAATGGAAATCGTTTGAAAAAAATCGAGAAAGGAATGGTCGTAATTATGAAAGGATTTACAGATGAAACTTGCCAACCTCGTCGGAGAACGATTTAAAGAACGCCCCTCTGACTGCACAATCGACAGCCATGCACTTATGGTGCGCGGCGCATATATAAAGTTTGTTGCGAGTGGTATTTATTCCTCATTCACTCCCTTTAAACGCATCTCACGCAAAATTGAGCAGATCATTCGGGAGGAGATGGACAAAATTGACGGGCAGGAGGTATCCTTCCCGGTCGTTCTGCCGGCTTCGCTCTGGGAGGAGTCCGGCAGATATGAAAGTGTCGGCAGTGAGCTACTGCGCTTCACCGATCGCAGTGATGCAAAATATGTCCTCGGCATGACCCATGAAGAGGCGTCGGTTCAACTGGTGCGCGAGTACGCTCAAGGCTACTCTCGCTACCCATTTATGATTTACCAGATACAGACAAAATTCCGCGATGAAGCTCGTCCTCGTGGCGGTCTTATCCGAGTGCGTGAGTTCACCATGAAGGATGCCTATTCCTTTCACACATCGGAGCAGGATTTACAGCAGTATTATCAGCGTTGTCACAGTGCGTACGAGAACATCTTTCATCGCTGTGGACTGCCACAGGTGGTGTCGGTCGCATCGGACTCCGGCATGATGGGCGGCAATCTCTCACACGAATTTATGTATCTGACCCCTATCGGTGAAGACACAGTTGTCCTGTGCTCTGATTGTGATTTCAAAGCAAATATGGAGGCGACAAGTACCGTCATCGAACCTATCCGCAATGATGTTTCAAACCCACTCACCGAGGTTCACACCCCTGACATGACCTCTATTGAGGAGGTATGCGAATTCTTAGGTGTCAAACCGGAGCGCAGCTGCAAAGCGGTTGTCTATCAAAAGGTCACCGACGACAGCTATGTATTGCTTTTTATCCGCGGTGATTATGAGGTGAACGAGGCGAAACTTAAAAGGGTGCTCGGGAGTGAGGTTTATCCGGCGGTTATCGCCGAGGATTCCGGCATCGTCGCCGGCTTTATCGGCGCACATGGTCTTTCTTTTAAGGGCACTGTACTCTTTGATGAGACACTTAAAGGTGCGAACAACCTCATAAGCGGCGCAAACAAGGTGGATTATCACTATACCGGCTTCGATATAACACGTGATGTAACAGGTGATATATCATTTGTCGACGTCTCCAAGGTTCAGGAGGGCGGCATCTGCCCCGAGTGCCACTCAAAATCATTGTCTATAAAACGCAGTATCGAGGTTGGCAACATATTCCAACTCGGCACGAAATACACAACCTCTATGCAGATGACCTATCTTGATGAGAACGGCGACACACAGGTGCCGACAATGGGTTGCTACGGTATCGGTGTCGGACGACTTGCCGCCTCGGTGTGTGAGGAGATGCACGACGACTACGGACCCATCTGGCCTATATCCATTGCGCCGTGGCAGGTTCATATCTGTGCGGTTCGCGCCGACGATGCCGAGGTGAAATCTGTTGCCGATGCGCTTTATAGCGAACTCACGGCTCGCGGTGTCGAGGTCATATATGATGATCGCTCGGTCAGCGCCGGTGTCATGTTTTCCGATGCCGACCTGCTTGGAGTGCCGGTTCGCGTCATAGTAAGCCCTCGCAACCTCAAAGAGGGATGCTGTGAGGTGGTTACACGGGATAAGGCGATATCAAATAAAGTAGATCAAAAGGCCTGCGCCGATGAGGTTCAGAAAATTATCCAAGAACTTATCAAATCAACATTTTAACGAAAGGAACGGTAATAATTATGAAAAAGATGAAACTTAGCAACGGTAAAGAAATACCCATGATTGGTCTCGGTGTCTTTTTATCCGAGAGTGGCGATGAAACGGAAAATGCCGTCAGATGGGGTATCGAGGCAGGCTATCGCCATATCGACACCGCAATGATCTACCGCAACGAGAAAAGTGTCGGTAAAGCAATAAAGGACAGCGGAATAAATCGCGACGAGCTGTTTGTTACCACCAAACTTTGGAACGATGACATTCGAGCGGGCAACGCGAGATCTGCCATCGAGAAAAGTCTCGACGAGCTCGGAATGGACTATGTCGACCTCTATCTGATCCACTGGGCGGCGGACGGCTTTGTTGATGCCTATCTTGAGATGGAAAAGTTTTATAACGAGGGACTAATCAAGGCGATCGGTGTGAGCAACTTCCACAAGGTTCACCTTGATCAACTGCTCCCGAAATGCAGTATAAAGCCCATGATTAACCAGATTGAATCCCATCCGAGGCTCTCGAACTATCCGCTCATTAACTACTGCAAGGAGTTAGGCATCGAGGTGGAGGCGTGGAGCCCACTCGGCGGTGGCAGGACAGCACATGACCTGCTACAAAACGAATCTTTGGTTGCTATCGGCAAAAAACACGATAAATCTCCCGCGCAGGTCATAATAAGATGGAACCTACAAAGAGATGTTATCGTGCTTCCAAAATCTGTGCACAAAGATCGTATCGCTCAAAATATAGACGTCTTTGATTTTGAATTAACCGCCGACGACATGAAGATGATCGATGCAATCAACACCGACACAAGGGTGGGCTCTGATCCTGAGAACTTTAGCTTTTAGTTTTGCAACCGGCTAAAAAATAGATAAGCTATCCATGTGAAAAATTACCGATTTAAAATCTCAACTACACCCTCTATCAACTCATCTGAATTGGTTAGGGTGTAGTTTTTTCCGTTTGACGATATCTCGTCGTCGTAGGCAAATGTGACCGTGTTTTTAAGATTTGTGCCATCATAAATGAACATATATAGATATCCATCACCCTCATTGCCGGACATAGAGCCGTCGGAAAAAAGTGTGGCAAAACTACGACGATAGGAGTAATTGTCAAATAGTTGAAACAGCTCCTCCATCTGCTGTGCGCTCACGCTATTGTAATCGGTCGAGTCCATAACCGGTTGAGCGTCCTGCACGGTCATCTTTATATGTGAAAATATTACTGTGCTGTCCTTTTCCAGCTCACGTGACAGCTGGGCAGGTGCAAAATATATCACCAAAACGGCAACAATCAGCACCAAACCCAACACTACTGTTATCTTGCTATTCAATTTTTTCATTAATTAATCTATTTTCATCCTTTATAATGGTCTAATTATTGCACAACCGGCGCTTTGACCATCCGATTTCATGGAACACCAGAGGCGATACCCTCCTGCTAAATGGCTGACTTCATATCCGTTACCGGCGAGAACCCTCGCGGCGATATAACTCCTTGTGCCACTTTGACAGTAGATGTATAGCGGCTTTCCACACTCCACTTCATGTATGCGCCCACGCAGTTCATCCACCGGAATATTCACCGCACCGTCAATGTGACCTACCACATATTCTGCGGGGGTTCGCACGTCGATAAACTTGTGTCCTTGCTTTATCAGCTCCTCCACCTGATCGACATGGAATTGCTTTATCTGCTCCTCTATCAGGTTTTGAATCATAAACCCTACCATGTTTATCGGATCCTTTGCGGAGGAATACGGGGGAGAATAGCCATGCTCGTGCTCTGCAAGGTCATTTGCAGTCAACCCTGCCCTAATGGCGAGTGCTAATACATCGAGTCGTTTATCCACACCATCAAATCCGACCAGTTGACCGCCCAAAATCTTGCCACTCGACAGTTCAAAAAGCACTTTGATTATAAGTGGACCTGCCTTTGGGTAGTATCCTGCATGGGAGTTGGTCATAAGATATATTTTGTCGTATTCGTATCCAAGTTCTTTTGCCGCCTTTTCATTAAGACCGGTCGTGCCGACCGTCATATCAAAGAGTTTGAGCACACCGGTGCCTTGACTGCCCTTATACTCCCGAACAAAGCCGGCAATATTATCCGCCGCAACCCTGCCCTGTTTATTGGCAGGACCCGCAAGAGGAACATAGGTTGGCTTACCGGAGATTAGGTTCATCACCTGCACCACATCGCCGACAGCGTATATGTATCTATCGGAGGTGCGCATATTCTTATCCACGACCACCGCGCCGCGCTCGTTAACCTCAAGTCCGGCGTTCTTGGCGAGAACACTCTCCGGTTTGACACCGATGCTCACGAGCACCATGTCGACCCTGCGCTCATCTCCCTCCAACAGATTTATATATAATCCGTCTGCGCGTGTGGTGAACTGCTTAACACTGTTGCCGAGCAACAACTCCACGCCGGAATGTCTCAGATGTCGATGTACGCTGACCGCAACATCATGATCAAGACCGGCAAGGACGTGTCTCGACTCCTCCACCACGGTAACTTTTATGCCTATTTGACTAAGGTTTTCCGCCATCTCCAACCCAATATAACCTGCACCGACAATCATTGCGGTCTTGGGCTTGTTTTTCTTAATAAAATTGACTATGCGATAGCTGTCTGAAATGGTTCTAAGGGTAAATATACGTTCATCGTCCACATCAACGTTCGGCAACGTGACCGGCTCAGCGCCAGGGGCAAGCACCAGCCGGTCGTAACTTTCGGTATAACTCCGGTTGCCGTCGATGTCAAAAATCTCAACAAATTTCTTCTCTTTATCTATAGCCTTAACGTCCTGACGAACCCTAACATCGAGAGACAGCCTTGCCGTTAAACTCTCAGGTGTTTGAACCATCAGTGCGCTTTTTTGTGTTATTACGCCGCCGATATAATAAGGTAAACCGCAGTTTGCGTATGATACGTAGTCACCGCGTTCTAAAATTATTATCTCGTCTTTCTCACGTAGGCGACGTAACCGAGCCGCAGCCGATGCACCTCCGGCCACACCTCCGATTATTACCGTCTTCATTACGACACCTCATTTGTTTTAGCTGTCTTGATTATAGTCCATACAAAACAATTATTCAGTGATATAATCACAATTGTTATTTTCTTAACAAAAAGATGTAGGACACGCAATAAATACGTGCCCTACATTCTTAAAGTTGAATTACTTGTTATTTATTCACTCTTGCTTTTATCATGTTTCCGACAATGCCGCCCAGCACCATAAACACAAGGAAGAACCAGCCGGAGAGGGAGAGATGGGATATCGGTGTGAACAGACCGCCTGCATTACAGCCGTTGGCAAGTCTTGTGCCGATTCCCATTAAGAGACCGGCGAGTACCGACAACGAGACATCCTTAAAGCTTAGTTTAAAGGTTAGCTCCAAGTTTTTCTTAAACTTTCCTGCCATCAACGTCGCCACCAGCGCACCGATAAGTATCGCAAAGTTTTGGATACTGGAACCGCTCTCGTAGAACGGTGTGGATATGCTCTCAACCGATCTATGACTGAATTCGGAAAGAGATTCCGCCGATACTCCGAAGAGGTATAGCACATGCAGTGCCGCCCTGCCAAAATCGGTGGTTACACCCCAGCCGGAGCCGGTTTTAGCCATCATGTAGATAAAGATTATTGCCATCGCAACACCGCCGGTAGCGAGTGACCACGGTTTGACAAAAAGACGGTTGAAGGTCTTTGCAGAAAATACCTTATAATCGGTATCGGCATCCTTAATACTCTCTATAATCGCATCGTCCTGTGCCTTTTCCGCGGGTATTTCCTTATATGTGCCCGCCTTGCGACGTTTACTCTCATAGACATAGGACAGGGCAATGACGATAAAACAGAGCAAACCGACAAATATCACCGTGCCGAGATGACCGTTGTATCCGTCAAATTTGAACATATCGGGGATAAACACGCCGTTTTCGTAGGTTGTGCCGCCAATTAGTGTGTCGGTGACCCACGGTGCGGTGGACTGCAACGGAAAACCGAGCGCGACACCTATGCAAAAGAACACAAGCACTATTAACGAGCGAACCGGTATCTCCACAAGGTCGGTTAAAACACCGGATGCACAGCAGGAGGCAAACGCCATGCCGATGCCGAACATGCCTGCACCCACCGCAAGGCCAATATTTATTGGATAGATGGAGAGGCTATAGAGCGACGGGTCGGCATAGGTCATCGCCGAGACCACGGTGCTTGTGATAAAAAAGGTCACCATCAGAACACGCATAAGTTTTGTGGAACCGGTGGCAAATGCACGGTTGACACTGCCGGCAAAGCCGAAACAGGCGCGCGCAAGGGTGTAACCTATCGCAAGACCGATAAACAGCTTTGCAACAAGTGACTCACTGCTCAAAAATGCTAAACCGAGCACGATTGTCACAACCAAAATGCCAAGTCCGGCAAAAAATTCTGCCTTGTTAATTTTCATATAGCCCCCTTTTAGTTAAAGTTATAGTCGGTAACTATCTTCTCACGACCCTCGGTGACGTCGTTAAAATATTCAAAGAACGAAATTCCGAGGAAACTGCCGGAGATGTTATAGATGTTATCAAACCCGTTCGCCTGCAACATCATGCATGCATTATAGCTACGCTGTGAGGAGCGGCAATGCAGGTAGACCGGTTTATCTTTAGGAATTTCCGACATTCTTTGACGGATTTGGCTAAGCGGAACATTAATCGCACCCTTGATGTGAGAACGCTCATACTCGCCCGGCTCACGCACGTCGACAATGCAAGCACCATTCTCAACCAACCCCCTCACTTCACAAACACGAACCTGCTTAAACTTGTTGCTGAGCAGGTTGAGCGCAACGAGTGATGCCATGTTGGTCGGGTCTTTAGCGGTGGACATGGGCGGTGCATAGCAGAGCTCTAAATCTGCCATGTCATGCAATGTACCACCAAATTTTATGACGGTAGCGACAACATCGACGCGTTTTGCAGCATCACCCTTGGAGATTGCCTGCGCACCGAGCACACGTCCGGTCGGCACTTCATAGATAACCTTAAAGAAGAACGGAGCGGAGTCCGGCATAATGCCGACCTTGTCCTGTGGTATTATGTAGACTATATCATAGTTAATGCCGTCTGCGATGCACTGTTTCTCATTAATTCCGGTCGCGGCGGCATTGTAGCCGAACACCTTTAGACAGGAGGAGCCGATATATCCGGTATTTTTCGAAGTTATACCGTGGATATGATTTGCCGCCTGACGTGCCTGTTTTTGAGCGGGTCCTGCGAGCGGAAGTGCAAACTTTTTATTTGTAATGGCGTTTATTACCTCGACGGCGTCACCCACCGCGTATACATCGTTGTCGGTCACGGTCTGCCAGTTGGCGTTAACCACAATATGACCGGTTTTGTTGAGCTCTATGCCGGCATCGGCGGCGAGCTTGGTATCGGGACGTACTCCAATAGCCATAACAACCGCATCACCCTCGACACGAGTGCCATCCTCTAATATCAGGTCGTTTTTATCGTATTTTTCTGCTTTTTTGCCGACCATTACTTTAATGCCATGGTCCATCATCTCTTTATGAAGGATTTGAACCATATCATAGTCAAATTGACGAAGTATCTGCTTGTCCGCCTCAACCAACGAGACATCAAAGCCGGATTCCTTTAGGTTCTCCGCCACCTCAATGCCGATAAATCCGCCACCGACAACGGTGATCTTTTTCACATTATTGTCGCCGTTAATATAGTCATACAACTTCGAGACATCGACGACATTCTTGACTATAAATACGTTTGCATTTTCATAGCCCTCGAGTTTTGGTGCGATAGCATTTGCACCGGGTGAGAGGATAAGTTTGTCGTAGCTCTCGTCGTACTCCTCGCCGTTTGTCTGTTTAACCTTAACCGATTTTTTTGCACGGTCGATGGTAATAACCTCGCTGTCCACCCGTGCAGTAATATTGTATTGATTTTTAAACTGCTCCGGACTCATTTAAACAAGATCGTCATGACTCTTGATAAGGTTGCCGAGACGATAAGGCAGACAGCAGTTAGAAAAGGATACATGAGGTCCCTTTTCAAACATGATAATCTCGGCATGTTCATCCAACCTTCTCAGCCTTGCGGCTGTTGAGGCACCGCCTGCGACACCTCCTACTATAACGTACTTCATAATATCCCCTTTTCTTTATAAATTTTGACCATTGCTTTTAGTCAAAATGCGTTTACCGATTATCAGTCCGGTTATGATCCATACTACAAGCAGAATTAGCGGTTCCATCGCGAGGCGCGCCGGCGAAAACGGCAGTAGCAATAACAGTGCGATGCCGGCACTGATTACCGCTCCGACATAGCCGAAAATCCTAACGCTGCCTTTGTCCCCATTTTTCGCTGTAATTATACATACATAAAAATATGTCACGGCGGCGCCGAAAGAACACATATCCACCACCCAAATAATAGCGTTGCGACCAAAAAAAGTTAACCCTATGCCTATTAATGCGATGAAATATATCGTGTTTTTCGCAACGCCTGCGTTATTTAAGATGGAAAATGATTTCGGCATGATATTCTCACTGCTCATCGATCCGATAAGTTTGGTGGAGGAGACCATAAAGCCGTTAATTCCGGCAGTAACAGCACTTGCAAGACCGATGACAATCAGCACAAATGCCCAGTTCCCGACAATATTGACTACGCTGGAACCGAGTGCCCATTCCAACTCCCCTGCCTCCTGACCAGAAAAGCCGAGACCGGTCATAAAGTTGAGTACTATATATATGCTCATTCCGAAAAACAATCCCACAACCGCGATGGTGGAGGCTTTGCCGCTACTCACCCCAAGCTCGTTAATCAGCTGTGGCACAACATCAAACCCGATAAACAAAAACGGTGTCACAGCAACGATCTGAATGATACTGGGCAGGTCAAACTCGTATCCGGCTATATAGTTATTATTAAAGGTGGCAAAATCCGCATTTAACAACATAAATACAAGCACTAAAAATACCGAGCCTATCAGGCAGGCAACTATGTACTTTTGAACCTTGCCGCTGCTCTTAACACCGATAAGATTTATTATGGTAAAGAGCACTATCAGCGTACAGGCAACTAAAACCTCTCCAATATAAATATCATCGCCGGCAACGGTGTAGAGATACCCAAAACTTAAAAGATCGGGAAATAAAAAATTTATGACTATAGGGAAAGCAAGGGCATTGAGTGGAATAAGAGTAAGATAAGCTAAAAACAAAAACCACCCTACCACAAATCCGTGTTTTTTCCCTAAAAATTTAAGGGTGTAGGAAAATTCACCACCCGCTGTTATGTTTTGGCTCATCATAAAGCGATAACATTTCTCTATGACAATCATAAACATGGTGCCTACAAATAGACCTATGGTGGTGTTCACAATGCCGGCTGTGGGTAAAAATTTTGTACCGGGTAGGGTGAAAGACCCCATGCCAATTATAGCACCGAGTACCATCGCAAATATTTCCGATACCGTTAATTTTTTGACCATTTTAACCTAATTACTGTTGCTTATTTCATTCAGCAATACCTGTGTATAAATATACTACTTTACACCATTAATGTCAATGTTTTTTGAATAATTTTGTTTAAAACGCTGTTTGTGGGTAAAAAAAATGATAGGATGTACTACTATTTGACTAAGTAGTGCATCCTATCTTAATTTTTAAACTATGCCCCGTGGCTCCTGTGTGGTAAACACACCGTTAATTTAAGTTTTATTGCAGTCATCAGCAAACATCGTCGGCATCTTTATTTTTTCAGCACCCATAGCCTCAATATTGCGGCAAGCTCTCGACTGTATGATGGCAGTAGTTGGGATAGCGGAAGTCCCGACGGGGCGAATGTAGGAGCCTTGATACCATGCATTTTTGCATAAGCAGCCGAACGGTAGCAGTGAAAGTGGTTGGTTGCGATAAGAACACCGCCCGACAGGTCAACCCCACGTTCCCGAAACAGTGTCAACGCATTTTTAATGTTTGTATAGGTGTCCGGCGACTCGGGGTCATAAAGTATATCATCTGCCGGTATACTGTTATCGAGCAGATATTGTCGCATTGCCTGAGCCTCGGGAATAATCTCATTTTGCCCCTGCGAGCCGGTCACACATATTGTCACACCCTCATGCTTATTATAAAATCTAACCGCGCTATCCAGTCGCCTTTTGAGTGTTTCAGAGACCTGCGTTGCGTTCAAACCTGCACCAAGGACTATGACCGCCTTCTCTTTTTTGGTCAAAAGAGGATAGTCAAGTCGCGCTATAACACACATCATAATTATATATATAATAAGTGTTGAAATAAAGAGGATTGCAAATACAAACCCTATTCCATCGGAACATATAGCGTTAACGGTATCGAAAAACAGAGCATATATCACCGCAATCAAGGTCAAGATATATACAAAAAACGTACCGAAATGTAGATTGGAACGAAGTCGGAGTGCTACGCTGTTGGATAGCAGTAACAGCGCAATTATTATCACAAAAAATCTTATCATGTACTAATTATATCAGAAAGCAATACAAAAAACAAGTGTTGTGATAAAACACAAAAGGTCGTCACGGTGATACTCGTGACGACCT
>CAYJMO010000007.1:15866-35088 GCA_964371365.1 uncultured Oscillospiraceae bacterium | reverse complement strand
CTCGGGACTTGTTTTTGTTCAAACACAAATTTTGTTTGACTGCGTTTTCTAAAGCTGTGTTAGTTTTTGAATTTAGTTTGTGCTTTGTTCAAACGAAGTTTTTGTGCACTATTTTTTGGGGTGTATCTTTTTGATATTTTTAAAGAGGTGCGACGAATGTTGTCGCACCTCTTTTTTGTCGTTAATAGATCTGCTTTCCTGCGTCCGGTCCTGCGCTCTCGTTGTAGATTTTTTCTATATTAAAGGTCCAAACGCCTCTTATCTGCATCTTCATTGCCGCAAATTTCTCGGCGAGTGCATCGTAAAGCTCACCGTCGGTGTTTCGTTTTTGCACCGTACCTGTAACAAGATAGGACTCCATGCCTTTGACACCGAGTATGGCGACCTTGTTATTTGCTTTAAGATTTGTGCTTGTGGTGTTCATCATGACCTCTGCCACCGCCATGGTGTCATCGTCCACAACCATTACACTGCCGGCAACTATGGAGTGGAGTTCCCCATCGGCTGAAACCGAGCTGACAACCTTTATGCTCTCGTTATCGCGAAATAGATTGCTTACCTTATCTATTTTTTTCATAATAATTCTCCTTTTTGGTGATTGACTTTGTTTTTCTGAGCTGGTATAATAATAACACAACAGGAAAAAGAATGTCAATAACGCAAAAAATAATGAGTAGGTAAGAAAAATATGAGTGAGTGCAAGGCAGTACACTGCCCCTGTCGGGAGGAATGTCCACTACAATCCGCGTTAAAACGCATAGGTGGCAAGTGGAGGATACCGATAATCTGTGTCCTTTCAAACGGTGAAGGGGTGCGATACAGCGAACTAATGAAGAAGGTCACCGGCATAACAAACACCATGCTCGCCTCCTCCCTTAAAGACCTGGAAAGAGACGGGCTAATTAAACGTGTTCAATATAATGAGATGCCGATTCGGGTGGAGTATTTTATCACCGAAAAATCAAAGGAGCTAATGCCGACACTTCAATCCCTCGCCGTCTGGGGAATGAGCTGAATAAACTTACGCGAACAGCAACAAGCTCGCCGCCATCACCGCCATTCCGGCTATGAGACCGTAGACCGATTGGTGGTGATTGCCGTATTCCCGTGAGGTTGGGAGCAGTTCGTCTATGGATATGAATACCATAATTCCCGCTACTCCGGCAAAGATTATACCGAAAACGGAGTCGTTCATAATGGGCATCAGTATAAGCCAGCCGACCAACGCCCCGATAGGCTCGGCAAGTCCGGATAAAAAGGAGTACATAAACGCTTTTTTCTTCGAGCCGGTCGCCTGATAAATCGGCACCGACACCGCTATGCCCTCCGGAATGTTGTGCATAGCTATAGCGATAACGATAGGTATTGCAACGCTCGGCTCCTGCAACGCCGAGACAAAGGTCGCGAGCCCCTCGGGAAAGTTATGTATCGCGATGGCAAGAGCGGTGAACACACCCATGCGCATTAATTTCTTTTGTTTTAGCTTATCATTCTCGGCACTGTCCATCGTCTTTATCTCGTGAGGGTTTTTGTCCTCGGGGATAAGTTTATCGATAATGGCAATAAAAAACATGCCACCAAAAAAGGCGAGGACGGTGACAAGGTATCCCACTTTACCCCCAAACTCGATGGTGAGTGAGTCTCGAGCCTTGACAAATATCTCGATCATAGAGACATAAATCATTATTCCGGCAGAAAAGCCAAGGCTTATTGACAAAAATGATTTGTTGGTCGAGCTGGAAAAAAAGGCAATTAAACTGCCGACCCCTGTTGCAAGCCCGGCAAATAGCGTTAGACAAAAGGCAAATACTATTTCATTCATTATATAACCTCTACGGTATTCGTTTATCTTCCCATAATATGAAAAAAAACAGAAAAAGTTGATTGAACGATTGACAAAACTAAAATGATGTGATAAAATAATCGAGCAGGTGAATACTGCCGAATTGTGTAATGGTAGCACGACAGACTCTGACTCTGTTTGTCTGGGTTCAAATCCTAGTTCGGCAACCAAACTGTTGTTATATTATAGCAACAGTTTTTTCTTTGCAAAAAACATAAATCTATGATATAATAATAACATATTATTTCGGAAAATTAAAGCCATGAAAGCAACAAAGTTTATACTTAAATCATTCATATTGTCGGTATTATTACTATCGATGCTCACCTCCTGCCTTCTTTATGAGATTATGATGGAGGAGGATAACCTCGCCTCAGTCTCGGTTCCAACCGACAGCGAGATAATGTCGCTCATTAATTCCGACCCCGACCCCGTCTTTAATCCTGACCAGAGCTGGGCAATCTATCTATATCTCTGTGGCAGTGACCTCGAGACGGACGAGGGGTACGCCACCGCTGACCTTGAGGAGATTATGTCGGTATCTTTGCCGGAAAACATTACAGTTGTAATACAGACCGGCGGCGCAAAACGTTGGCACAACGACTTTGTTGATGCGAACTACACCCAGAGGTTTGTCTACGACAGTGACGGAATGCGTCTTGTGGACGAACTACCGCGCTCCAACATGGGAGAGACCGACACTCTCACCGACTTTTTGCAGTTTGCTAATCAAAATTATCCTGCCGACAATGTCATGCTAAACTTCTGGAACCACGGCTCCGGCAGTGTCTATGGCGTTTGTTATGACGAGATTTATGACGATGATTCACTTACCATCGATGAGTATTATTATGCTGTAACCGAGGTTTTCCCTATTAACAACGAGAATCCACCTCTGCAGATAGTTGCCTTTGACGCCTGTCTCATGGCGACGGTGGACGTCGCAAACTCGCTCATCGGGGTGTCGGACTACCTCGTAGCCTCGCAGGAGTATGCGCCGGGCGAGGGGCTGTATTATACCGGATTTTTACAACAGCTCGCCTACAACCCCGGAATGTCGCCGGAGAACCTCTCGGTAGCCATATGTAAAACCTATATCGAAGAATGTGCCGACCTGTGGATCAGCGGCGATGTCACCATCTCGGCGGTGGACATCTCAAAGGTGCCGAATTTGATAGTTGCGTATGACAACTACGGTAAGGAGGTTTTCTCCGATATGTTGGAAAACCCAAACTCCTACACCCGTTTTTCCAGTGCCGCCGAGACGGTGGAAAACTACGGCGGTAACACCGAAGCCGACGGTTTTTATAACATGATAGACCTCGGACATCTTGCCCGCAAGACGATAGATCAATACGATTCGGCCGAGGCGGTGTTAAATGCTCTGGAGCAGTGCGTTGTCTATGAAGACAACGGCGAATACCGTGAGGAGGCAACCGGTCTTTCCTGTTTTTATTCCTTTGACCACTACATTCCGGAAATTTATCAGTATGAGACAATTGCGGCAAGCCCTGCCTTTTCCTACCTCTATCGCTACACGGTGGCGAACGACCTCGACGATGCAGGTCTTGACTATATATCGGGGCTCGGATATGACTATGAATCGGAACAGGAACTCCCGGAGCTCACCACCGTCTATGACATGGATTGGGAAAACCATCCGCTCTACATCGACAACGACGGCTTTGTGGTGCTGGATCTTGGACCAAAGGCCTATGACATATTAGACGAGGTTTTGTTCCGCCTTTACTACTATAGTGAGAACGAGAATATAATTGTAGACCTCGGTCGAGACAACGATATTACAGCCGATTGGGATAACGGCGTCTTTTACGACAATTTTCGTGGAAAATGGGGCAGCCTCGACGGCGCGCTTTGCTATGTAGAATTAGCTTACGTCGGCGATAACTATAACAGCTACTCCGTGCCGGTGGAAATTAACGGCGAGAAGTACAGCATGTCGGTAATATATGATTTTATCGACGAGGAATGGTCGATAATTGGATCTCGCCCCTTTAGCTCATCGGGTGGCGCATCTAAGGAGCTGTATCAACTAAAGATCGGTGACATTGTCGAGCCGATTCACTATGCTACAACATTGGATAACAGTATTGAGGATTTAAAAGAAATCACGGTAGGCTCAGTCACGGTAAGCGAGAATACATCCTTTTATGAGACCGAGCTTGACGATGGTGGTTTCACCTACACCTTCGAGATGCGCGACAGCAGTGGTAATGTTGTAATTTCAGCACCGGCCACCTTCACCATGGAAAATGGCTCAATATCAAGCTATGTTGAGTAGGTGTCCCCTACTCAAACCGCGCCATCGGCTGTAGTTTGTGCAGATTAATCCTATTTAGATGGTCTATCTTCGCCTTGATATCCTCGTCCTCGCATATCCCCTCACGGATATAGCGATCAAGTGTAGCGTAGCTAAAACCGAGATTTTCCTCATCCGACATACCGCATAGCCCGTCTATCGGGGTTTTTTCCACAAATTTTTCCGGCAGACCGAGTGCTCTTCCAACCGCCTTGACCTCGGTGACGGTCAGGTTCATCAGTGGTGAAAAATCCCCTGCCCCGTCGCCATACTTGGTGGCGTAGCCGACCCAGTCCTCCGACAGGTTGCAGGTGTTGGCGACGCGCCCTCCCACCGTTCCGGACACGGCATAGAGCGTTGTCATACGAACACGCGCAGGGGTGTTAAAGGTGGTGATGGTGGACATCTCGTCCCGTCCGAGCTCTTTCAAACCGCCCGATACCGCCGATAAAACCTCCTTCACCGCCTCACCGATGTTTATCACAACATGGGCAATGTCGAGGTGACGGCATAGATCAAGACTGTAGTCGATATCAAACTGCTCGCCTTGTGGCATCAAAACACCGATTACACGCTCCTTGCCGAGTGCTTTAACGCAAAGGGTCGCGACCACCGAGCTGTCTTTACCGCCCGATATACCGACGACCGCCTTTGCGTCGCTGCCGTTTTTTTCAAAATAGTCCGCAATCCAGGCGATGAGCCGGTCGGCGGTTTTTTGTGCGTTAAACATTTGTCTATAACCTTTCCTTAAAATTTTCATAACCAAACGACTTCACTATCTTTACAACGCCGTTCTTTTTTAACAAACAAATATCGGGCAGTGCCATGCCGTTAAAGGTGTTGTTTTTCACCATGGAGTAGATCGCCATGTCCTCAAAAATTAGTTTATCCCCCCTTTTAAGCGGTGTATCAAAGGAATATTCCCCGATAACATCACCGGACAGGCAGGTCGGACCGGCAAGTCGATAGTCATACGCCTTTTCTCCCGTCTCACCGCTGCCATTTAGCGGCGGTCGGTAGGGCATCTCGATGACGTCCGGCATATGACAAGCCGCCGATACATCCAAAATACATATATCCATGCCGTTTTTTACCACGTCCAGCACGCTTGTCACGAGGTAGCCGGCATTCAGTGCGATAGCCTCCCCCGGCTCGAGGTAGATATCGACATTATAGCGACCTTTAAAGCCGATAATCGCCGAGATGAGCGCCTCTATGTCATAATCCTCTCGGGTGATGTGATGTCCACCGCCAAAGTTTATCCATTTCATCCTGCCGATAAACTCGCCGAATCTCTCCTCAAACGCCGCGAGAGTCGTGATAAAATCATCACTGTTCTGCTCACAAAGGGTGTGAAAATGCAGTCCGTCTATGCCGTCAAGCATTTCGGGGCGAAATTCACTGCGAATAACCCCGAGCCGTGAGCCGACGGCGCAGGGGTCATATATCCCATGTTGTTGGGTGGAGTGCTCCGGATTGACGCGTATGCCACAGCTCCTGCCGGACGATATCGCCCTCTCACGATATCGCTCCCATTCGTTAAAGGAGTTAAAGACTATGTGGTCGCATATTTTGAGTATCTCGTCAAACTCGTGGTCAAGGTACGCCGCCGAAAAGACGTGGTTTTCCTTACCCATCTCCTCATGACCGAGTTTTGCTTCATAAAGACCACTCGCCGTCGCGCCGTCAAGATACTGCCCGATTAAAGGATAGCAGGAGTAGGCGGAAAAAGCCTTTTGCGCGAGCAATATCTTGCAATCTGCGCGCTCGGCGACCTGCTTTAAAACCGTTAAATTGCGCTCAAGTGCCCCCTCGTTTATCACGTACGAGGGGGTTTTTATATCGTTAATCCAGTCAAACATCAGTCCACCGGTGTGGGGCTGAAATCCTCCTGCCACGGCAGTCCCCATTTGCCCAGTGCCTCCATGAATGGATCGGGATCAAATTCCTCCATATTATAGACGCCCGGTTTGTTCCATTTGCCGGTCATCACCATCATCGCGCCGATCATCGCCGGCACACCGGTGGTGTAGGATATCGCCTGAGAGCCGACCTCCTTATAGCACTCCTGATGGTCACATATGTTATATAGATAGTAGCTTTTTTCCTTGCCGTCCTTTTTGCCGTGGAAGATACAGCCGATGTTTGTTTTGCCGACGGTGCGCGGACCAAGGCTCGCAGGATCCGGCAAAAGCGCCTTTAAAAACTGGAGCGGCACAATCTCTTTGCCCTCATACATGATGGGCTCGATTGATGTCATACCGACGTTTTCAAGGCATTTTAGATGGGTGAGGTAGCTCTGCCCGAACGTCATGAAAAAGCGGATACGTTTGATACCCGGCATGTTGAGCGCTAAACTCTCTATCTCCTCATGGTGCAAAAGGTACATATCCTTCTCGCCCACCTCTTTAAAGTCATAGACGCGCTTTATCTCCATCGGCTTTGTGTGAACCCACTCGCCATTCTCCCAATAGCTGCCGTTTGCCGCGACCTCACGGATGTTGATTTCCGGGTTGAAGTTGGTGGCAAAGGGGTAGCCGTGGTCGCCGCCGTTGCAGTCCAGTATATCGATATAGTTAATCTCATCAAAGTGGTGCTTTAGAGCGTATGCCGAGAAGACACCGGTCACACCGGGGTCAAAACCACTGCCGAGCAGGGCACAAATCCCTGCCTTTTCAAACCGCTCACGGTATGCCCACTGCCAGCTATACTCAAACTTGGCAGTATCAAGCGGCTCATAGTTCGCGGTGTCGATATAGTGCGTTTTGGTTGCGAGGCAGGCGTCCATAATGCTCAGATCTTGATAGGGCAGTGCGAGATTGAGCACAACATCCGGCTTGAATGATTCGATAAGCGCAACAAGCTCTCCAACATTGTCGGCGTCCACCTGTGCGGTGTGGATTATCGTTTTTGTCTTGTCCTTTAGCTCCGCTTTGATTTTATCGCACTTTGAGACGGTGCGACTGGCAATCATTATCTCCTCAAAAATCTCACTGTTCTGACAGCATTTGTGTATTGCAACTCCGGCAACCCCGCCACAACCTACTATTAAGCATTTACCCATCTTGTTCTCCTTTATAGTTGTAAAAGTATCTCTCGTGTTATCTTACATGCGAGCGCCGTCGACGCACCGCTTTGGTCATAGTGTGGGCAGAGTTCATTTATATCGACACCCACTATATTGAGTTGGTTAAGCTGCAAAACCGCGCCCATCAACTCCTTAAAACTCACTCCTCCCGCCTCCGGCGTGCCGGTGCCGGGGAAACAGGACGGATCCAACACATCAAGGTCAAGGGTGAAATAGACCGGTCGCTCCCCTATCCTTTCCACCGCACTTTCAAACCCCTCAAGGTCAAAAAGTCGGGTATTGAGGTGTTTTTTTGCAAACTCAAACTCGTATCGCTCCCCACTGCGAATGCCGAACTGATATATTCTATCGTCGCCGAGCAGATTGTATATCTGTTTTATCACGCCGGAATGGGTGAGCGTCTCTCCTATATACTCGTCACGCAGGTCGGTGTGAGCATCAAGGTGTATGATCTGCAAATCGGGATGTTTTTTATGCATCGCGCGAATCGCACCGAGTGTTATAAGGTGTTCACCGCCGAGCATCACCGGCATTTTACCGTCCGATAAAATTCTGTCGCAGAACTCCTCTACCATGTCGAGCATCCTCTCGGGGTTGCCGAAAGGCAGATCGAGGTCGCCGGCATCAAAGACATTTATGTCGGATAGGTCTTTATCACAATAGGGGGAGTAGGTCTCAATGCCGAAGCTCTCACTGCGTATTGCGGACGGTCCAAAGCGTGTGCCGGGGCGAAAGGAGGTAGTCCCGTCAAAAGGTACACCGAAAAGGACAATATCGGCGTCGGAATACTCTCGGTCGCACCCGATAAATGTCTGTATATTCCTATTCATACTTTTTTAGCATCTCCTCCACATATCTCGGCAGATAAAAAGCACCCTTGTGCAGATTGGTGGTGTAGTATCTTGTCTTTATATTAAGTTTATTCCAGCACTCGGCTTTCAGATCACGTAGGGGGTGCAGACCCTTGGAGGCAAAACCAAACATCCAGTGTCCGGACGGATAGGTAGGTATATGCGCTTGATAGAGTTTTGAGAGGTCAAAGCATTTCACTATCCGCTTGTGCGCCTGTTGCATCTCCCTCGCGTCCTCCTTATAAAAAGGGCTCTCGTTCTGGTTGACCATAATCCCGTTTTTAGTCAGCGCACTGTAACAGTTGCTGTAAAACTCCTTGGTAAACAGCACCTCTCCGGGTCCGGACGGGTCGGTGGAATCGACAATTATGAGATCGTATCTATTCTCCACCTTGCGGATAAAGCGTATGCCATCCTGAATGTGGATCTTGACCTTATCGTCGTCAAATCCGCAGGCAGTCCCCTGCAGATACTCACGGCAGACCGCAATGACACGTTCGTCTATCTCCACCACATCAATATTTTCTATGCTATCATACTTCACGAGTTCCCGAGCGATTCCCCCGTCACCCGCACCGATGACCAGTACATTTTTTATGTCGGGATTTATAGCCATCGGGACATGGGTCATCATCTCATGATAGATAAACTCATCCTTCTCGGTCAACATCATCACGCCGTCTAACGTCAAAAACCGACCATAGTCTTTACTGTCGAACACCGAAATCGCCTGATAATCGCTCTGCTCAAAGTGCAGTTGATTTTTGACCTTGATTGACAGCTTGACATTCTCGCTGTGATATTCGCTATACCATAGATTGTCCATATAAACCCTCTTTACAGTAATACTTTAAGCTCCGAAATGTCGAGGCTCTGCGGTCCGGTGAGTTTGCTCCCTTTATCCTTGGTATAGTGGATATAGTCCACAATCTGTTCCGTTATCCTCTCCCCCGGTGCTAATACCGGTATGCCGGGTGGATAGCAGATTACAAACTCGCCCGACACAGCACCTATACACCTATCAAGAGGTACACTTTTTTTCTCGGCATAAAATGCATTTTGTGGGCTCATCGCAACGAGTGGGCTGATATATTCACTCTCAATCATGCCACGACGCTCCCGCTTATAGTGCCGTTTTATCTGGGCAAGCGCGCTGATAAAGCGCTCGATGCTCTTTTTCTTATCGCCGACCGAGATGTAGGCAAGGATATTGCCGACATCGCCGAACTCCACCTGAATGTCGTACTCGTCGCGCAGTATGTCATAGACCTCCACTCCGGCAAGTCCGAGTGCCAACGTGTTGACCGACAGTTTGGTCGCATCAAAGTCAAATATACTGTCGCCGTTTATCAGCTCGCGGGAATAGGCATAGTAGTCCCCTATCTCATTTATCTCCCCTCGCGCATACTCCGCCATGTTCATGACCTTTTCAAAGATACGTCTGCCGTCGAGGGCGAGGTTGCGTCGAGATATGTCAAGGCTCGCAAGCAGAAGATAGCTCGCACTGGTGGTCTGGGTGAGGTTAATTATCTGGCGCAGATGATTCTCGTTGACATTCTCACCACACAGTAGCACGGAACTTTGGGTGAGCGAACCGCCGGATTTGTGCATACTCACACTGGACATATCGGCACCGACGCTCATGGCGGAGACCGGCATGTCGTCGCCGAAATAAAAATGTGTGCCGTGAGCCTCATCCACCAAGACGAGCATGTCGTTATCATGGGCGAGCTTTGTAATGGAGGATAGGTCGGAGCAGATGCCGTAGTAGGTCGGGTTGTTAATCAGCACCGCCCTCGCTTCGGGGTTTTGCTCTATCGCCTCTTTAACATCGAGGAGCGACATGCCGAGCGTAATGCCGAGAGTTTTATCGATGCTCGGGTTGATGTAGACCGGCACCGCGCCGGTGAGTATCAGCGCATTTATGACACTTTGATGGACGTTGCGCGGCAGTATAATCTTCTCATCCCTCTTAACCGAGGCGAGTATCATAGCCTGCACCGATGAGGTTGTCCCCCCCACCATAAAAAAAGCGTGCGCGGCACCGAATGCCTCGGCACATAACTTTTCCGCCTCCATTATAACGCCGGTTGGGTGACAGAGGTTATCAAGGCATTGCATGGAGTTGACGTCGACGCTCATACACTGTTCGCCCAAAAACTCACGAAGTTCCGGGTTGCCCCGACCGCGTTTGTGCCCCGGCACATCGAACGGGACTATTTTATTATTTTTCAGCTCGTTTAAAGCCTTTAAAAGCGGTGCTTTTTTCTGGTTGTTCAAGTCTTTATTGCTTTCCTTTTATCGATAAATATTTGAACCGCTGAATATCTCTATCATCTCGCGGCGCAGCGCGTTGGTGATATCTAACCTTATCTTGGGAGATATCTCGTAGGTATCGGCATTGAATAGGTAGTTTTGCAGTACAATGTCCTTGATAAGCATCTTGGTGTGAAAGATGTTGGACTGGTATACGTTGATGTCAATAGCGTCATATCGGCGCAAAATCGCCTCGTCGATATAGTCCTGAATGGAGGTTATCTCGTGATCAATAAAGAGTTTGTTGCCGTTCATCTCACGGGTAAAGCCACGTACTCGGTAGTCCAGCGTTATTATGTCGGACTCAAAGCTGTTAACAAGAAAATCGAGGGTGGAAAGCGGTGTAATCTCACCGCAGGTCGCAACATCGATATCCACCCTAAAGGTCGCAATGGAGCTCTCGGGGTGATACTCGGGGTAGGTGTGCACCGTCACATGGCTTTTATCGAGATGCGCCACCTGTGTTTCACCACTGCGCTTTTTGTACATGCTCTCCTCCGCAATCAAAAAGGTGACCGATGCACCCTGCGGTTCATAGTCCTGCTTTGAGATGTTGAGCACAGTCGCGCCGATCATGTTGGTGAGTTTTGTCAAGATATCGGTCAGGCGGTCGGAGTTGTACTGCTTGTTGATATATTTTATATAGTCCCGCTGTTCCCTCTCGGTCTTAGCGTAACATATGTCGTAGATATTAAAGCTGAGCGACTTTGTAAGGTTGTTAAAGCCATAGAGATGGAGCTTGTCCGCCATAATAAACTGACCCTTTCATAACAAAAAAAGATGTGCCACAAAGGACACACCTCAAAACGTGTTTAGAGAGACTTTTAGCCGATTATATAGACATATAACACTCTTATTGACAGTTTTACAAGTGTGTATCCTTTATTAATACACTCGGGCGAATGAACCCAACAGGCAATTAAGTTGCCAGCTTATAAAAGTGGATTTTTGCGAAAATCAATAAGGTGAATTGTCTTCACCATATTTTTATAATATGGTCAGTATAATATATAATAAAAAAATTGTCAATATAAACTGACAAAATTTTACCTAAATTTAATGTATAATAGCCGTTAATGGGAAATAATAAAATCAAAGGTTACAATTTATTTACAAAAGGAATATTTAATATGAAGAATTTTTTATTAGGTGTAAAGCTATCCTCCTTTGCATTTTTATTGCTCGCCGTGTTTTTTTTTACAGGTTGCTATACTCTGCCGCCCGAGCCACAGCCGGAACTGCCGCCGATCGAGCCGGTGTTCCCGACACCGCAGGAGAGTCTGAACCTCGCTTTACAGGCATTAAAATCGGCAGAGGCGGACGCTTTGCAACAATACATCTATTTCGACGAGGAGAGCGAAATATCGGCCGAGGACATGGTCAACAACGATTTTTTGGAACAGTATAACATCGATGTAGGCACGGTTTCCAAATCGATGTCCGCCATCATGTCGCAACTTTATACTCACCTTGACTACGAGATTTTAAGCAGTAATGTCGTCGGGGACGAGGCGCTCCTCACCCTCTCGCTCACCACCCCCGATGGGGAGGCGATAATCGAGCGTTTTATCGAAGAATTTGCCGTGCTGTATGCAAAAAACATCTTTTCGGGTGAGAACACTGTACAGGACACGGTGGAGGATGTTGCGGCTATGTTGCTGTCCGACATTGAGATGCTCGCCGAGGACACGGTGACAAGCAATGTCACGGTGCGCATGATCAAGGGGGAGGAGCACTGGTTGGTGCGCCCCGACCGCGATCTCGCCGACGCGATAACCGGCGGAACGATTACCGCATCGCAAAAGCTTGTGAATTTGGCAGAGAAGTTTGTTTGACTGTAGAGGGCAGGGTGTGCGTCCCGACCAGAATACACATTTAACTATAGAAACGGGAGGGGCGACCCCTCCCCTATAATACAATCGAATTTAGTCTGTATAGTTATCAAAATACCCCTGTATCAAGATTATAGGTGTTCCCTTGTCTCCACTGCCGGAGGTCAGGTCGCACAGCGAGCCGATCAGGTCGGTTAGGCGGCGCGGTGTTGTGCCCTGTGTTGCCATCTGTCCGACGAGGCTTTTATTCTGTTTGTCCTTTTCAATAATGGTTTTGGAGATAGCCTCCTTGAGTTCCTCACCTTTTAGGTCGGCGAAATCGTTATCGGCAAGATATTTGAGCTTAAGCTCGTTGGGTGTGCCGTCAAGCCCCGGTGTGTGCCCCGGTGAGACTACCGGGTCGGCAAGCTCCCAAATTTTGCCTACGGGGTCTTTAAACGCACCGTCACCGTAGACCAGCACCTCTATCTTACTGCCGGTTTTAGCATAAAACTCTGCTTGAATGTCCAGCACAAGTTGCTCACAGCCGGTCGGGAAGAGCTTGACGGTGCCCTCTGTTGCCTTGTTAGAGCCGAGAAGACCATAGGCAGGGTTGCAACCGCTGCCATCGACCGGCGCGGTCATAATGTCATCGAGACCAAGGACAGTGTTCGCCCCTGCCGCTTTGAGCAGGCGTTTTGAACGCTCACGAGTGTGGATATCACAGCAGAGCACATCTTTTGTGTAGTCCAAAATCTGACGGCAGTCGTTGGCGAAGATGACCTGTGCCTCGGCACCCTCCTCACGAATGAGGTCGGTGTAATACTGTACATAATCAACACCGGTAAAGGTGTGTTTTTTATAGCCGAAGAGCTCGCGATATTTTTCCTCGTTTAGCACGTCAGTCCAGGGATTTACGCCCTTTTCATCGAGGTCGTCCATGTCAATAAGATGGTTGCCGACCTCATCGGAGGGATAGCTCATCATCAGGGTGATTTTCTTCACGCCCTTGGCAATGCCACGCAGGCAGATTGCAAAACGGTTGCGGCTGAGTATCGGGAAGATAACGCCGATGTGATCGGATTTAAACTTGGCGGCGACATCGCTCGCTATATTTTCGGTGGTGGCATAGTTGCCCTGTGCACGTGCTACAACAGCCTCGGTTATTCCGACGACGTCTTTATCGGCAAGCTCGATATCGGCAGAGCGAACCGCCTCTAAAACACTTGTGACGACAATCTTTTTGATGTCATCTCCCTCACGAATTATCGGGGCACGAACGCCACGGGATACGGTACCTATCAATCTCGACATACTTCGTTGTTCCTTTCACCCTGTTATTTTTTTATACCGCCTAAAACGGCGACTGCCTTTACATTATACTATATATGCTTTTTTTTGTATAGATTTTTGCTTTATAAAATGATTTTATTATTTATAGTATTATTCTATACCCCAGCGTATGCTTGGATTGCCGCTCTTAGAACGTGCTTGCAAACAAAATTTAACTCACAAATTTGGTTTGAGCGCGTTTGTTAAAGCTGTGTATTCGATTACGATGTGTTTCATTTCTGTTTAAACTTATTTACTTTTCTTTATTTATTAGTATCTATTAATCCCCCGTTCAAAATAACCACTTTCCTGTTATACCCCCCATCGGTAATATAAAAATCTGCCCTTTTTCCTACCTCGATACTTCCGACCTCGTCGTCGATACCTACCGCCTTTGCCGGGTTTAGTGTTGCGGCGAGTATCGCTTCGCGCTCCGGCACACCGAATAATATTGCTCGACGCAGATACTCTGAAAGGGTGTTCGCACTGCCTGCAATGGTGCCATCCTCGAGGGTACAACGTCCATCTTTCATGTATACCTTTTGACCGCCGAGGCTATACTCCCCATTTTCAAGTCCGGTAGCGGACATGGAGTCACTGACCAGACAAACCCGACCCTCAAACTGACGGAAGGTGCCTCGCACCACCGAGGGATCGAGGTGTATACCGTCGGCAATGACCTCGACCGAGCCTGCGTAGTCCCCTGCCGCACCTATCAAAGCCGGTTCACGGTGGTGGTAGGGGCGCATCGCGTTAAAAAGGTGTGTGACATGCCGCGCACCGGCGAAGAAGCCTGCCGCAGCGGTGTCATAATCCGCATCGGTGTGTGCAAGAGACACGGTGCACATACCGCTTATCTCCGATATAAATTCGGTCGCACCCTCGCACTCCGGCGCGATATCAACAAGGCGTATGGTGCCAAATCCGACATCATAAAGGCGATTGAATGCCTCAACATCAGGGTTTGTGATATATTTATCACTCTGCGCCCCCTTTTTCTTTATGTTAATATAGGGTCCCTCCATGTTGATACCCCACATGACCGCCATGCCGCTTTGTGGCAGGTGGACAAACCGACCGGCACGCTCAAAAAGCGGTGTTAAAATCTCCTCTGACAAGGACATGGAGGTGCCTAAAAAAGAGGTCGTTCCATTTTTGGCGAGGAATGTTGCTATACGTTCGAGGTCGCCGTCATTCCCGTCACAAAAGTCGACACCGTCACAGCCGTGGGTATGGATATCCACCAGCCCGGGTAGAACCAAACCGTCCTTTGCATCATATAACACCTCACCATCAAGCGAGGGTGCTATCGCCGAGACACGCCCCTCCTCCATCCCGATATCGAGCGTTGCGAAATTACCTCTAAAAAAAACTCTACCGTTCTTTATTATCTTCATATTATCTCCTTATCAATAATTTTCATAACCACATGCTGTGCAAGCATCAGCCCTGCCGCCGCCGGAACAAATATACAGCTTGACGGTGCAGGTCTTGTGCCATCTTTGTGACTTTGGTCGGTGCAAGTGCCGCTTTGCTCGGTGGAGTATACCACGTTTATCCCGAATATCTCACGCTTTTTCAGCTCACGCCGCATCACCCGTGCGAGGGGGCAAACGGAGGTCTTTTCGATTTTGTCAACCTTTAAAGCAGTGATATCAACCTTGCCGCCGGTACCCATCGAGCTGACAATCGCGATGTTGTCCCTCACACAACGCTCGATTATAAGCAGTTTTGCACTGACCGTGTCTATCGCGTCGATAACATAGTCCACCTCGCTGAAATCCAACTCGTCAAAGTTCTGTGATATGATAAACTTGTCTATCGCCGTGATTTCTATGCTCGGGTTAATGTCGAGAAGTCGCTCGGTTGCAACCTGTGTCTTGCGCTGTTTTATGTTGGAATGTAGTGCAAAAATCTGACGATTGAGGTTACTCTGCTCAAAACAGTCGCCGTCCACTAATATAAGTCGACCTACACCGCACCTCGCGAGCGCCTCCGCCGCATAGCCGCCGACACCGCCGAGCCCGAACACCGCAACACGGGTACGAGAGAGCGTTTCGAGCCCCTTTTCACCAAAAATCGGCATCAACCGTGAGAACGTATCGTCCATAATCACCTTTATTTTCTTGCATTTTTGACATTCTAATTTATTGTAACATTTCAAGAGAAAAAGTCAATATCAAAAATTCAGTTACAGGCATATTATGTCATAAGATAAATACTCATAAGGAGATTTTATGGCAACCGGTTATTTAAAGGTAACCTCCACCACCGCAAACGGCGTCTCACCCGTTTCGGCGGCAATGGTGAACCTTACACAATCCGAAGATTGTTCTACTGTCTTTGACTATACATTCACCACCAATGCCGACGGTCTCGGTGAGGTGGTTGCGCTCGATGCGCCGGAGCGCGCACTTTCCCTCTCGGTCACAAATACCGAGCAACCCTACTCCACCTATGACCTGTATGTCACCGCCGACGGCTATGAGCCGGTAACGGTCAGTGGCATACAGATCTTTGCGGATGTTACCACATTGATGAACGTCAAGATGGTAAGCACCTCCGACGGCGTGACCTATGATAATTCGATAAATAACATAGTCATCGAACCGCACACACTTTTTGCTAAAAATGGAGGCAGTGGTCAAACACCGCTGTCAATAAGCAGTATACCCCGTGTTTTAAGCGAACCGGTTATCCCGACCAGCATCGTTGTCCACCTCGGGATACCAAACCAGAACGCAAGTAATGTCCGGGTATCATTTAGGGACTATATTAAAAACGTAGCCTCGTTTGAAGTCTATCCCTCCTGGCCGGAGGAGGCGCTGCTCGCCAACATCTATGCCCAAATGTCGGTTGCACTCAACCGTGTTTATACCGAGTGGTATATAAGCAGAGGTTTTAGTTTCCAGATAACCAACTCGCCGAGCTATGACCAAAAATATGTCCATAATGCCAGTGTTTTTGAGAACGTCGCCCGGCTGGTGGACAGGGTTTTTAACAGCTATATCCGCAACAACGGCAATGTCGAGCCGTACTTTGCATCCTATTGTGACGGCGAGATTGTCAGCTGTGACGGCATGAAGCAGTGGGGTAGCAAGGATCTCGCCGAGGACGGCTATAGTGCGCTTCAGATACTGCGCTACTACTACGGCAACGGCGTTGCGATATATGAGAATAACAATATAGAGGACGTCGAGGAGAGCTATCCCGGCACACCGTTAAAGGTTGGCTCCACCGGCGAGGATGTCAAAACCATTCAGCGTCAGCTCGATAGAATTGCGGATGATTTCCCCTTTTTCGGCTCACTCACGGCGGACGGTGTATTCGGCACCGGCACCGAGACGGTGGTCAAGAGATTTCAGGATCAGTTCGGTTTAGTGGACGACGGGATCGTCGGCTCCGCCACCTGGTACAGTATAAGCTATATCTATGTCTCGGTTAAAAAGCTCGCACAACTCACCAGCGAGGGGGAAAAACCGACCGGCGAACCCCCTACGGGAGGTTATGACGGCGAAATATTAAAGCTTGGCAGTTCCGGCAGTAAGGTCGCCCAGCTACAGATGTACCTAAACTATATCGGACAGTATAACACCGTTATCCCAACCCTAACCGAGGATGGTCAGTTTGGTCCTGCAACCGAAGCCGCGGTGCGCGCATATCAAGAGTATTATTCTCTCGAGGTGGACGGCATAGTAGGTGAGATGACCTGGAACTCCATCGAAGAACTGTATGAAAATCTCAATATCGACACCCTTCCGCCGGAACAGCTCGGTCCGAATGTCTACCCCGGTACGCTTATCAAGGTAGGTTCTGTCGGTGACAACGTGCGCCGTGTGCAGTTCTGGTTAACCATAATCAGCTATAATTTTACCGACATACCGAGCGTGACGGCAGACGGCATCTTCGGCACTGCCACCGAGGCGGCGGTTATAGACTTTCAAAACTACTTCGGTCTTAGCATCAGTGACGGCATCGTCGGCAAAGAGACATGGGACAAGATGTTCGAGGCTTATGCCGCAACCGACAACTATCTCTTAGAGCCGGATCAGCGCCCCGGCACGTTCGAAGGCATATCACTCCGACAGGGCTCAAAAGGTCAGCAGGTCAAGGAGGCGCAGTTCTACCTATTTATACTCTCGGCATACTACAGCGAGATTGAACCCATCGAGTATGACGGACTGTTCGGTGCACTAACCACCGCGGCGGTGCGTGAATTCCAACGACTTTTTGACCTAAACGACGACGGAGTGATAGGACGGCTCACCTGGAATGAATTGTATGAGCAGTATACCACACTGCGTGCCGAAGACGGCAACGTTCGCGCCTACTATCTCGCAGAATATCCCGGCTTTGATCTATTGGAGGGCTCGGACGGTTCCTGGGTCTCGCTCGTGCAGTACTGGCTTAACTACATCTCACTGTACGTAGACAGCATCGTACCACCCACCACCAACGGCGTTTATGACCTCGTCACTACCGAGGCGGTCAAGGATTTCCAACGAGTTGTGGGCATAGATGTGACCGGCGTGGTGGATGCCGAGACATGGGCGGCGTTTATATATTCCTACTCCTCACTTATCTCGGTCTATCAAAAGGCGAAATTCGAGAGCGGTGAGTATACCTGCCCTTATGACTACCCCGGTTATGTGCTGACACTCGGCTCACTCGGCCCCGCCGTCTTAGCATTGCAACAGCGCATGGATAAGATCGCCAGCCGTTACGGCACACCTTTCTTTGTGCCGATGGACAGCATATACGGCGAAAGCACCTTTAAAGCAGTAAAACAATTCCAGGAACAGCTCGGAATTAAGATGACCGGAATTGTAACAAAGGACACATGGGATGAGATATTTGCTCTGCCGGTGTAGATAAAAACATTTGACTTTCCCCCTCACCTACTGTTATAATAATAAAAAAATAACAGTAGGTGATTTTTTGAAAAATTATAACGACTTTAATAATGACATCAAATATCTAAAACTGCTCTCCCAGAGCTATCCGACCATACAGACGGCGTCGACCGAAATTATCAACCTCTCGGCGATCCTTAATCTGCCCAAGGGTACCGAGCACTTTATCAGTGATATCCACGGTGAGTACGATGTGTTTTTGCATATTGTCAAGAACGCCTCCGGCTCAATAAAGCGCAAGATAGAGAGCTGTTTTGGTGAGAGTATCTCCCAAAAAGAAAAGGAACAACTTGCAACCATCATATACTACCCGAGTGAAAAACTTGCCGAACAATCGGCAAAAGGACTTTGCGACGATACTTGGTATCGCACCATACTCATCCGCATGGTCATGGTCTGCCGTGTCGTAACCTCAAAATATACCCGCTCCAAGGTGCGCAAATCGTTGCCGGAGGATTTTCGATACATTATCGATGAGCTTATGTATACCGACAACTACGAGATGAACAAACAGGAGTATTTCGACAACATTCTCACCAGTATCATCGAGACGGAGCGTGCCGACAACTTTATCGTCGAGCTTTCCTCCCTCATAATGAACATGATAATCGACCGCCTGCACATCATCGGGGACATCTTTGACCGTGGCAGTGGCGCACATCTTGTTATGGAGCACCTTTGTGGCAGTGACAAGGTGGATATTCAGTGGGGCAACCATGACATAGTCTGGATGGCGGCGGCGCTCGGT
>CAYJMO010000007.1:0-15856 GCA_964371365.1 uncultured Oscillospiraceae bacterium | reverse complement strand
CTAACGTCATTCGCAACAGTATCCGCTATAACAACTTTAGCTGTCTCGAGGAGGGGTATGGTCTCAACATCCGCCCTCTTGCCGTCTTTGCACAAAATCAGTATCGCGACGATCCCTGCCTCGGCTTTGTGCCGAAGTATGAAAAATCCGCTTTATCCGACCGCGTCGAGCTCAGCAACATCGAGATCGCCACCAAGGTACACAAGGCGATAACCATCATTCAGCTCAAGTTAGAGGGACAAATTATTCAAAAACGTCCGGAATTCAAGATGGAAAAAAGGTTACAACTCGGTGCGATAGACTTTGAAAAGGGAACAATCGTCATCGACGATAACGAGTATGAACTCAACGATCGTCACTTCCCCACCGTCGACTGCAACGACCCCTATCGACTGACCGCCGATGAACAGCTTGTCATGGAGCAGTTACAGGCATCGTTCGTCCAGAATAAATTGCTCTCTAAACATGTCAACTTTCTGTTCAAAAAGGGCGGAATGTACCGTATATATAACGACAATCTACTCTATCACGGCTGTATCCCGATGAACGAGGACGGCTCCTTTTCCATCTTTAAGCTCGCAGGTGAGGAGTACAGTGGCAAGGGCTACCTCGACCTGTGCGACAAACTCTGCCGTCAGGGTGGTTTTGGCAAAGGAATTGAAAAGGCGTTTGGGCTTGATTTCATGTGGTTTTTATGGTGTGGCAACTCCTCACCGCTCAACGGCAAGGCGAAGATGACCACATTCGAGCGCGCGTTTATCTCGGACGAGAGTATCTGGACCGAACCTAAAGACTTCTACTACGACAACATAAAAAACCGCACCACCGCAGAGATGATTCTGCGCGAGTTCGGCATCACGGCGAGGTGCTCACACATCGTGAACGGACATGTCCCCATAAAAATATCCAAGGGGGAATCGCCGATAAAGGCAGGCGGAAAGCTGCTCATTATAGACGGCGGTATCTCCAAGGCGTATCAAAAGGTGACCGGCATCTCCGGCTATACTCTGATTTCTAACAGCTATCAACTTCTATTGTCGGAACACCAGCCCTTCAAAAACATCAAGGAGGTCATCGAGACGGACGACGATATGCACTCCAAAAGCATTCCGGTCGAGCAGTATGCCGAGCGGATAACCATAGCCAAGACGGACAAAGGCGAGATAATATCCCATAAGATATATGACCTAAAACAGCTGTTGCAGGCGTATCGTGACGGTGTTATAAAGCAGAATGGGTAGTCGGTGACGAAAAGAGCACGACTAAATATCAATCTTATCAAGTATACCGGCGGCATTCGCGAGGAACATCCCATAGTTGGTTATGTTCACGCCATGCCGCTTTATTCTGTCTATCCTCGAGAGCATGACACGACGGTTGAACATACATCCACCGCAGTGTATAACAAGGTCATATCCCGATAGATCCTCCGGAAAATCTGCACCGGAGCAGATTTCGATATTCACCCTCTCACCAAAGCGCTTTTTGAGTATATTCGGTATCTTCACCCGGCCGATGTCCTCCGTCTGGGGTGCGTGGGTGCACGCCTCGGCAATCAGCACACTTAGCTTTTTATCGCATGATAATCGCTCAAAGTTTTCAAGCCCCTTTAAAAACACCTCTTTGTCGCCCTTATATGCGGCGAACAATACCGAAAACGAGGTCAGACGCGAGCGCTGTGGTTTGCGGTCGTATACATAGGGAAAAACCTGTGAGTCGGTGATAATGAGGTCGGGCGGTGCAGCGAGCTTAGAAATCGCCTCCTCCATCCTGTCATGGGTCACCGACAGGACAATACAGCCGTTGTCCAACAGGTCGCGTGTCGTCTGCACTTGAGGTAGAATCAGGCGACCTTTCGGCGCACCGATGTCCTGTGGCATTACCAGCAGGACGACATCCCCCTCGCTCACATGTTCGGCGGTGATGCTCAGCTCATCAAACTTCTCCGGCATGACGGCGAGTATCTCATCCAAAAGCCGGTCAATCCCCTTTCGAGTTTTGGCGTTGACAACCATCGCCTTTTGACATAGTTCCTTTTCACACAGCTCTGACAGCTCTCGACCGTCGTCAAAGTTATTTATGACGACAATGGGCACAATTTTACGGCTCTTTATCTCGTTTAACCACTCTTTTTCGTGGGTCAGGTTGTCGTCCGTGACGAGTATTATCGCTATGTCTGCCTTATCCAGCACCGCCTTTGTCTTATTCACACGGAGCTCACCGAGCTCACCGCTGTCGTCAAAACCGGCGGTATCGATCAGCATACATGGACCCACCCTTGCAATCTCCATCGCTTTATATACCGGATCGGTGGTCGCCCCCTTATGCTGTGACACTATCGCTAAATCCTGATTGGTTATCGCGTTTAACAGGGTTGATTTACCGCTATTCTGCTTACCGAAGATTGCGATATGCAGTCTGTTTGCGGACGGTGTGTTGTTCAAGCTCATCATTATACCCATTCCTTTCTTGAAAATTTATTTCTAAACAATCTTCTCATTAAAATCTAAAATCCCGTTTGCCGTTTTTAATATCACATAGATAGTCCATGGTCACGCGACGCGCCTTATCGCTCGGCACATGCTCAATCTGGTTTTCTATCATTTTATCTATTAATTCTCGTGTCTTGGGGGATGCGTAGTCCTCACCGTACTCCTTTAAGGTCATCAATGCATTGGGATGACATACGTTTTTTATCTGCCCTTTTTTGACAAGCTCCATAAATCGGTCGCCGGTTCTGCCGAGTTTATAACAGGCGGTGCAAAAGCTCGGGATGTGACCGGTGGAGACGAGCCAGGCGACCACCTCATCGAGGGTGCGATTGTCGGAGATGTCAAACTGACGCGAGTTATCCTCCTCCGGCTCCGGCTCAGCGTAGCCGCCCACCGAGGTCTTGGACGCGCCGCTTATCTGGGACACGCCTATGTCGACGGCGCGTGCCCTCATCGCCTGTGATTCCCTCGTCGACATGATAATGCCGGTGTATGGGACGCTGATGCGCAGTATCGCCACAATCTTTTCAAATATTTCATCCGAGATAGAGTTGTCAAAATCGTTAACATCAACTCCGTCGGCGGGGCAAATTCTCGGCACACTTATGGTGTGAGGGCCGACGCCAAACCGTGCCTCTAAATGCTCCGCGTGCATCAAAAGACCGACAAGGTCATATTTGTAGAGGTTTAGCCCAAACAAAACACCGAGCCCAACATCGTCAATACCGCCCTCCATCGCCCTATCCATCGCCTCGGTGTGGTAGGCATAGTTGTGCTTTGGTCCTTTGGGGTGCAGTTCCAGATAGGTCGGCTTGTGGTAGGTCTCCTGAAAAAGGATGTATGTGCCTATCTCCGCCTCCCTCAGTCGGCGATAATCCTCGACGGTGGTGGCGGCAATATTGACGTTGACACGCCTTATCGCGCCATTCTTGTGCTTCACGCCATAGATAGTTTTTATGGAGTCTATGATATAATCCAGCGGCAGATTGACCGGATCTTCCCCGCTCTCGATGGCAAGCCGTTTGTGCCCCATATCCTGTAGGGCGATGACTTCTTTTTCAATCTCCTCACGGGTGAGTTTTTTGCGAGAGATGGTCTTATTGCCGTGGTTGTAAGGGCAGTAGACACAGCCGTTGACGCAGTAGTTGGAGAGGTAAAGTGGCGCGAAAAGTACAATACGGTTGCCGTAAAACTCCGTTTTTATCTCCCGTGCGAGGGTAAAAATCCTGTCTGCAACCTCTTTGTCCTCGTTTAACAGCAACACTGCCGCCTCACGGTGGGAAAGTCCCTTTTTTTGCCCTGCCTTTTTTAGAATTTCATCGATTAAATCATTGTCATTTTTTGTCGCATCTGCATATATTATAGTATCGTTTATCTCGGTATCATCAATAAACTCGCTCGCTACCGGTGAACATGGGTCGTACATTTTAATCCTTTCTATATTGGGTTGTATCCGAGGTTTATGATGTCTTGCTCTAACTTCTCTCGCTCCGCAAAAACATCGGTGTCAACATTTGTGCTCGGGTAAATTTCATACCAAGAGCGGTAGGGTTGTGGCGTCACCTTTTTCATGATAACGTTTGCACCACAGGCGAAAATATCGTCCCTCTCACCGGTATTTAGCACCCCAAGAGAGGTGGTTGCCGGCAGGTTTATTGCCCCTATGACTATCCGAGTGAGCGCTACTGCGCGCTTGGTCAGCTCGGCACTTCCGGCTGGTATGTCACGCAACGGGGTGTCGGGGTGAGGTATAAACGGTCCGATACCGGCCATGTCGCAGGGTATGTCGGCGAGCGTCTGTATGTCATTCGCGACGGTCTCGAGCGTTTGATTAGGCAGTCCTATCATAAATCCACTCCCCGTCTCATAGCCAAGGTCTTTGAGATCACGCAGACATCGCAGGCGGTTTTCAAGCGTGCTCTTGGTGTGTAGTGAGGAATATATCCCCCGATCAGAACATTCATGCTTTAAAAGATATCGATCCGCACCGCACTTTTTAAGATGTTCATAATCCTCGCGACTCTTTTCACCACAACTTAAGGTTATGATCATGCCGGTTTTCTTTATCTCCTTGACAATATCACCGAGCAGACGAGGGGTAAAAAACGCGTCCTCTCCCGACTGCATGACAAGAGTTTTGTATCCTGCCTTATGAGCAATATCTGCGGTTTTGATTATCTCGTCCGGCGTCATGCGGTACCTTTTTATCTTTTTATTATGACAATATAGCCCACAATATCCGCAGTCCATGCGGCAATAATTTGAAAACTCCACTATGGCTCTGACATAGATATCATCGCCATAAATTGACCGTTTAACCTCATTCGCCTTGTTGTAGAAAGGCTTGAAGTCCGGCAAGGCTAACGCCTTTACAATCTTTTCATTGTTCATCTTCATACATTTCCTTGGAGTAGCTCGCCTTGACGGTAACACCTTGAAGTGCACCGAGTTTCCCCGACAGTGTACTCACCACCTCCTGTGGTGCGTCCAGCACGATACTTATAATATTGATAGACCTTCTTCTGTATGGTATACCCATTCTGCCGACAATAAACTCCCCGTACTCATGTAGCAATCGATTTATCGTCTCACTGCTCCTCTTATCCTCCACTATGATGCTGATCACCGCAATTCTGTGCATAAAAAACCTCCCATGCGCCAAAAAGCACGGGAGAACACACCGAAAACTCGGCGATATTGCATTCCTCTTGCTTTCAGGCAAAACCTTCTCATCAGATTTATGTGTTAATATTAATTTACTTTTTCTATTGCCGTATGTATTTGTGTAAGTTGCTGTTTTAATTATATTTTATTTATGTTATATTGTCAATAGTAGTTTACATATTTAGACAGGAATGATATAATATGTTTGGAAGTATTTAATTAGTATTTAGGAATGCGTTGAACAGTTTTAATGTAGTATTTTTAGGCACACGTGGAACCATCGCGTGTGATGGGACAAACTATGTCTCATACGGGGGTGCAACCTCCTGTGTGTTCGTTGAGGTTGATGGACACACTATCATTCTGGACGGTGGCAGTGGCATACTCTCACTTCCGGAGGTTATCGGCAACACCAAGACGGTGCACCTGCTCATATCCCACATGCATATCGACCATATAAAAGGGGTTATGGCGTGCCCTATATTTTTCGACCCCGAATTTACCATAAACATCTATTCCGCAAAAAGGGATGAACAGGATGTGAAGGAGCAGCTCGACCGAGCTATGTCCCCTCCGCTCTGGCCGGTCAGTTCCGATGCTTTTTCCGCGAATGTTCGATTTATCACCTGTGATGACGATTTTTTTATCGGCAATCTTCGGGTGAGCTGTCTTGACGGCGCACATCCCGGCGGCTCGACCGCCTATCGCCTTGAGTGCTGTGGCAAGAGTCTTGTCTATGCCACCGACTATGAGATAGATAGTAAAACCGCCGAGTCGCTCATAGCCTTTTCAAAAGGGTGTGACCTTTTACTCTGCGACGGTCAATATACAAAGTCTGAACTTTTGAAAAAAAGAGGATTTGGACATTCTGCCTGGCAGGATGCCGCCGAGGTAGCAATACAAAGCGGTGCTAAACGCCTCGGAATTATACACCACGACCCTTATCGCACCGATGCCGCGCTGGACGAGATGCAAAACGAGCTTAACAGAAAACTACAAAATGCATTTTTTGCCCATCGAGGAGAGGAGATACACTTTTGATTGATTTAATTTCCCAGAAAATGTTGAACGTGAGCCTTGCTCTGAGCTCTGAAAAGGACGACGAGACACTGTTGGAGCTTATACTCACCTCCGCCATGGATATCGCCGGTTGTGATGCCGGCACACTGTATATAAAACAGAATAACAAACTCTATTTTAAAACGATGATAACCCATAGCATGGGTGGCCGGCAGAGCGCTGAAAACCTGCCACCGGTCGAGATAGACAGCCGCAACATCTGTGCACGGGCATTGCTTCAAAAAAGCATTATTAATGTTCCGAACGTGCAAGCAGACGACTATAAAGGACATGAAGGCCCTAAAAAATATGATGCCATGACCGGCTATAACACCGTATCGATGTTGGTTGTCCCAATGATTGACAAGGAAAATCATGAGATTGGCGTTGTGCAACTTATCAACGCAAAGGACGAGAATGGCGAGATCACCCCCTTCTCTACCGATCACGAGATATATATTTCGGCACTATCCTCCCTCGCCGCGACCGGACTTGTCAAGATGGAGCAGGCACAGGAGATAAAAGGGCTATTAAATTCGTTGGTGCGCGCACTCTCTACCGCGATATACGAGCGCACCCCCTACAATGTCCACCATACCATCAACATGACAAAATACGCCGAGCGGTTTTTAAAGTGGTTGGACGAGAACGAACCGTCGCTTGCTTTTTCCGAAGATAATAAACGCCAATTTATCATGAGCGTGTGGCTACATGATGTCGGCAAGTTAACGGTCCCCATTGAGGTGATGAACAAGTCGAGTCGACTCGGTGACGCTATGGAGAGGGTGCTCACCCGTTTAGAGATTGTGGAGCTCACCGCACGGCTGGAGGAGGCAAAAAACGGCATCCCCTTCCAACCGATCGCAGGACAACTTGAGCACGCACGTGATATGATCACCCGTGCTAATACCGTCGGCAGAATGACAGACGATCTTTTAGATGAAATTAAGGTCATATCAAACTTTACATACACAGATCGACACGGTGATACCTGCCGATGGCTTAGCGAAGATGAATTTACTTCACTATGTATACTCACCGGCACCCTCACCGCCGAGGAACGTGGTATCATGCAAAGTCATGTGGTCATGACAGAAAATATTCTCGGTCAGGTAAGCTTCGGCTCGGGGTATGACATGGTCAAAAAATGGGCGAGTGAACACCATGAGCTGCTGGACGGCTCCGGCTACCCAAAAGGTCTCAAGGGTGATGAGCTGTGCACCGAGACACGAATACTCACCATTATCGATATTTTTGACGGCCTTGCGGCAAAAGACCGCCCCTATAAGCCTCATATAGAACTGGAGCGCGCACTCGCCATACTGCGCAGTATGGCAGAGGAGGGAAAGTTAGACAAAAAACTATTAGAGCTATTTATTAACAGTCGTGCATGGGATGGCATATTATAGCTTATTACATTATTTTACATTATATGAGGTATTTCGATGTTCTTTGATTTTCCCAAGTTTGTTAACAGGCGTAACATTATTATTGCAATCGCTATCCTTGCGATAATAATCATTTCGGTGATTGTTTTAATCACCGCGCCCACCACCACCGCCTCGGTCATGCGGCTTATTAGGACGGACGGTGATGTCAGGCTAACAGACAGAGACGACGCCGAATTAGAGGTTTTGGAGGGAATGCGCCTTTCGGACGGTAATGTGTTGGAAACGATGAACTCCAGCTACGCCTATATCAGTCTGGACGATACCAAATCTGTCAAATTAGACGAGCTTTCCAGCTGTGTGTTTAAAAAAGATGATTCGCATTTGGAGCTTGTATTAAATGAGGGTAGCCTCTTTTTTAATGTTACCGCTCCACTCACCGACGACGAGACGTTGCAAATCCAAACCTCCACCATGGTCTCCAGCATACGGGGCACCAGCGGTTATGTTACGGCGGGGAAAAACCATACGACCTATTATCTTTTAGAAGGCTCGGTTGAAATCACACTTGATGATTCCATCCCGGGAGAGGTGCGAAAATTCACCCTCAATGCCGGTGAATCTGTTACCATTACCGATATTCCGCAGGGCGACGACAATAACGTCGTCGTCGAGCAACTGCATGTCGAGGATCTACCAGACTTTGTAGGGGATGTAGCAGAGGTGCAGCATATTGAGCTTCTTCCCGAGAGTGGCGATGACAACCGGGAGGACGGTGACGACGACGACGATGACGTTGATGATGATGACTTCAACAATGGTAGTGGCGACGGTGAAAACAATACAAATAATGTCGAGAATAGCGATGATCTTGAGCTCGAAGAACAACCCTCCAATCAGTCCGGCATCCAGGGCGGCAACACCATAAATTCAGACGATGATGACGACGATGACGGTGACGATGACGGTGATGATGACAGTAATGATGACGGTGATGATGACGATGATGAGATTGAAGAGGTTGAAGAAGTTGTAACACAACAAATAGTCACACAAAACTCACCTGCACCGGCACCCGCACCGGCACCCGCACCCGCACCGGCACCTACGGATGACGACGACGAAGAAGAAGAGGAAGAGGACGACACAGACGATTAACCTCTGTATCTAAAAAATATCTTCTCCATCAAAGGACAATGTATGATAAAAAAACTTTCGATACGGCTTATTGCAAGCTTTATCGGCGCGGGAGTTATCTGGTTTTTGTGTCACTCTAACCTTCTGCTCGGCTTTTCAAACGCACTCAACGATGCTGTCTATCAGCGTGAGGTTTTACCGCACGAGGATATTGTTATCATCGGCATCGACGAGCGTGCACTCGAGGAATTCGGGCAGTGGCCATGGAGCAGGGAGATCATCGCCGAGGCGGTGGCATATCTCAACTCCGACAGCGAGGCTATGCCGGCAATCATCGGCATTGACACGGTTTTCGACGCACCTACAACAAATGAGGAGGATGCTCTATTTGCCGAAGTGCTTGGTAGAGAGGGTAACGTCGTGGTAGGGACATTTGCGATTTTCGGAAGTGCTCTCGTCACCAACGAGGACGGCAGTTTTTATTTAGACGACTACGCAGTCATGGGCTACGAAGAGTCCTATGATGAGTTAAAAGAAAATGTGATGCAGGGGCATGTCAACGCAATGCTCGACAGCGACGGTGTTTTGCGCCATGCTATCTGGGAGATAGAGCTGCAGGATGGTACCGTTGTGCCTGCCTTCTATCGTGTTATCGCGGAGGAGTATTCTAAAATTACCGGTACACCCATACCGGAGAAACCTCCGACCGACTCACGCGGACGTTGGTATGTGGTTCAACAGACACTTCCGGGCGGATATAGCGACGGTGTTTCGATAAGCGACCTGGTCGACGGCTCGGTTCCGTCACAATTTTTCAAGGATAAAATCGTTTTGATTGGCCCTTATGCCACCGGATTACAGGACGAGTACAAAACTCCAATCGCCCCCGCACAAACGATGTTTGGTGTGGAGTATCAGGCGAATGCCATCGGTGCACTGCTGTCAAACAATACCAAAGCAGAACCGATTTCAGCTCAAAACACCACCATATTTGCACTTGCCTTTATCTGCTTTTTCCTGTTGTATCGACAAAGATTTTTCAGGGCTACCATCTTTTGGCTGGTCGGGGTAGCTGTATGGTTTATCGGCTGTGAAATAATGTTCCGGCTGGGCTTTATTATACACATATTATACGGTCTTATCGCGATCAGTGTCCCCTACTTCTTTGCGGTCATTCTCAACTACTTTCGTGAACTGTCGGAGCGCCAACGTGTCTCCTTTACCTTTCGTCGTTATGTCGCACCGGAGATTGTCTCGGAGCTGTTAAAGGACAACCCGAGGAAGCTTGCCCTCGGCGGCCGTACCGCTGAAATCTCCGTTTTGTTCGCTGATATCAGGGGATTCACCTCCCTCTCGTCGATACTCCCTGCGCCCAAGGTTGTAGAAATTCTCAACAGAATTTTGAGTGTATCAAGTGACGCGGTTCTACATAATCGCGGCACACTTGATAAATATATCGGTGACTGCACAATGGCGTTTTGGGGCGCTCCTCTCTCACAAAGGGATCATCAATATAACGCCGTTAAAACCGCACTCCAGATTAGTGAACAGATTGCTCTGCTTTCTAAAGAGTTGGAAGAGCAGTACGGTCACCGTTTAGGTTGCGGAATCGGGGTCTGTTCCGGCTCCGCTGTCGTCGGCAACATCGGCTCGGCATCACGCATGGACTACACCGTCATAGGCAACACGGTCAACACCGCCTCCCGTTTAGAGGGGCTCGCAGGTTCCGGTAAGGTCTATGTTAACAAATCGCTCGCCGAGGCGCTTAAAGGTCGTGTGGAGTTCGTCTATCTCGGCAACGACTTTGCAATTAAAGGACTGAGTGAGGATTTCGAGGTGTATGAGGCGGTGAGGTTAATTGATTAGATGAAGCAAAGAAGTTTTTCTACAATCCGGTATATCCTTGTAATCATAATATCAATATTGATATTTTTGCCGATTACTGTGGTGTTTTCTCGCTATGACGGACTGTATTTTTTTTCTTATCTCGTTTTTTGGACACTTCTCCCGGGGTTATTGCCATTACTTCTGGCAAAGCAGATATTTGATGTCAAGCTCACAATCCCAAAGACCGTCTATGCCGTCGTTGCCTTTCTGATTGGCGTTTTTATCCTATTTTGTGAGTTTTTTCTGTTGCAGTTTTTGGGATTAACATTTCTTATTAGTTATATTAATCCTATCTTAAGTATTATAACGATTATTTTTATCATTGCTAAATTTCGCCGAGCGATTCCGAGTGTTCAAAAATTATTTCCTTTCCTGTCTAACAACCTCCACTTTCTGTTTATTTTGCTGATATGTGTCTACATATGCGCATTTACCATGAACTTTTTCATGCCGGACATGCGGGATATTAATTATGCCGACTACACCTGGCAGATCGGCAACATAAACCAGCTCGCCTCTGACCACCCCTTTGATGATATTCGTGTGACCGGAGTTCGGTTCACCTATCATTTTTTCAACATCCTTTTCTTAGCAATCGCAAAGATTGTCTTCGGCGGCGATGGCTGGATTTATCTAACCCAGTATCAGATAATGTACATACCGATTCTTCTCTGCTTATGCGTATTCCCGCTTGTCAGCGTAGTAATTAAAAATCGCCTTTATTCCACACTCCTCTCGCTGTTTATGCTGTCGGGATTTTCAATGTCTTACCAATTCTCCGACCTTACATATCAGTGGGCAAGCAACGCCAACGCAACCGGACTTGCGGTGATTATTTCCATAACACTTTTTTTCACTTCCTCCCCCATCCTGCATAACATAAATAAATTTGACAAACGAACCATATCGCATATAATACTGTCACTCGTCCTGTTTTTTCTGCTCTGCGGAGTTAAAGGTCCCTTCGCCATTGTTTTTATCACCGCATTTACAGTGTATTATCTGATTTCTGTCCTCAAAAACCATTCTCTTTGTCCGGTTTTTGGATTGATGACCTCTTTGTGCATAATTATTTTTTTCGTTACATTTAATACCCTACTGTCAAGTGGAAGTTCAGGGTACTTTGCCGGTAATTTTCTTGACGGATTTCTTGCAACTGTCAATAAAACCGGCCACTTTTCTACGAATTTACCTTTTGATGATGACAGCATTTTATCACGTCTCATTTTTTTAATACCCTCACTATTCATGACTATTACAATCGCAATCATACCACTGTTTTTATCGGTTTTAGACATGATTCTGTATCTATTAAGCAAAAAGAAACTGTCGCCGGAATATATTCTTTCCGGTCTTATCAGCTATGTGGGTATTGCCGCGTACTACACATTTTTTATCGAGGGTACCAGCCAGATTTACTTTTTGTACTGCGCCTTGCCGTTTATTTTCTATATCTCGGTAGTAAAATTAAGCGAAATAAAGTCTATAAAGTTGAAGATATTCTCGCTGATTGTAATCTTCTTATTTTCAATAAACAGTCTATATCACGGTGTTGTACCAAATCTGTCTGATTTTAGTGTCACTGCAATGAATGACTATTTTTTGAATAACGAGAAGATTTATGACACCCAAACAGATGAAGAATTCGCCTCCTTTGAATTTTTAAAGGAATATATATCCGATGACCGGTTGATATTATCCACAAGGTTAGGTATGCCGGGTGAAAAGGATGCGGTATATCACAACATCTCGGCATTCTCGGAAAAAAAGTGTTATTTTGAAGGTTTTCTCTATGCAGAGCGTAATCTCGGTTTTACCGACAGTGATGTCAGGATAGATGAGCTCGGCTATATCTTTTCCGATGAATGGACACAAGAGGAGAAATACAACTTCCAACGATCAAAAAATATCGGTTATATCGTCATTTTCTCCCATAGCGTCGATGAGATAGTCCATCCGGAGCAGGGCTCGATGTATCGGCAGATATTCAATAACATCAGTGTAACAATCTACGAATTATTACAATAACGGGGAAATTATGTTGTACCATCAAAAAGAAAAAGAATTCACCGCAAACATGTTCAAGCATCCTACAGCGGAGTATCGCGCCACCCCATTTTGGGCGTGGAACTGCGCGCTCGATCCGGTCGAGCTGATGCGCCAGATTGAGGTCTTTCAAAAGATGGGGTTTGGCGGATTTCACATGCATGTGCGCACCGGCATGGACACCGAATATCTCGGCGACGAGTTCATGAGAATGATTGAGATCTGCACTGAGAAGGCTAAAGAGCAAGATATGCTCGCATGGCTGTATGACGAGGATCGCTGGCCGTCCGGCGCTGCCGGTGGTTTTGTGACCCAAAATCCAAAATATCGTCTTACTCAACTGCTGTTGACCGACCGTCCTTACTCTGAAAATTTTAAGGCAAACGAGGATTTTAACAGCTCCGGCGTATCTAAACGCACCCAAAACGGCAGGCTCTTGACCTGTTTCGACATAGTATTGGACTCCGATGGATTTTTAACTGAGTACAGTGAGATTGAACCGACCCAAGACACCAACAACACAAAAATTTATGCCTATATTGAGACCGCCGCTCCATCACCCTGGTTTAATAATCAAACCTACGCCAACACACTCGATCCCAAGGCTATCGAATTCTTTATCAATCTTACTCATGAGAAATATAAACTCCATCTTGCGCGTGATTTCGGCTCGGTGATACCGGCAATCTTTACCGACGAACCGCAGTTTGCGCACAAAAGTTGCCTGAAAGCGCCCAACGAGCGCCCTATTGAGATAATACTGCCCTGGACCGAAGATATCGAACAGACCTTCTCCAAATCCTACTCCTCGTCGCTTATGGCTCATCTTCCGGAATTGCTGTTTGAATTACCTGATGGGGAGGTATCGCTGACAAGATACAGATATCATGACCACATAGCACAACGTTTCTGCGATGCGTTTGCAAAACAATGCGGCGAATGGTGTGAGGTTAACGACCTAATGCTGACCGGGCACATGATGGAGGAGCCGACGCTCAAATCTCAGACCGCTGCTTTAGGTGAGGCTATGCGCTCGCTTCGCCATTTTCAACTGCCCGGCATTGACATACTCTGTGATAACCGTGAGTTCACCACCGCAAAACAAGCGCAGTCCATTGCCCATCAGTACGGCCGCGAGGGTGTCCTGTCGGAACTGTACGGCGTAACCAACTGGGACTTTGACTTCCGTGGTCATAAACTGCAAGGGGATTGGCAGGCGGCACTCGGCGTGAGCGTGCGCGTCCCCCATCTCTCTTGGGTATCTATGGCGGGTGAGGCAAAGCGGGACTACCCTACCAGCTTTAACTATCAATCTCCGTGGCATGAAAAATATCGATATATCGAGGATCATTATGCACGTGTTGCAAGCGCCATGACACGTGGCGAGCCGATGGTTAAAATCGGTGTTATTCATCCGGTGGAGAGCTACTGGTTATACTGGGGGAACGAGCAACAAACCGCCGATATTCGTGACGGACTGGACGAGTGCTTTGGCAATATTGCGGACTGGCTGCTGAAAGGCACGCTCGACTTTGACTACATCTGTGAATCTCTCCTGCCGGAAAACTGCATCAAGGGCGATATAACCGGCGAATTTTTCTCGGTCGGAAAATCTCGGTACAACTGCATTGTCGTCGCAGGCTGTAAAACACTTCGCACTACTACTCTGCAAAGGTTAGAATGGTTTGCGGAACAGGGTGGGCGGATTGTGATCGTCGGTGAACCTCCGTCCATGGTAGATGCCGTGCCATCGGACGAGTTTGATGAACTTTTCGGCGACTGCGATCGTGTAATGTTCGAGCGTACCGCACTGCTTAACGCCTTGGAGGAAGAAAGGATTATCGACATCAGGGACAGCGCCGGTGTTCGCAGTAGAAATTTAATCTATGGTATGCGCCGTGAACGTCAAAACGACTGGCTGTTCGTCGCAAACGCCGACATACCCAAAAATGTTGACAGCACCAAAGGTGAAAAACACACCTTTTCCATCGATGGCGAGTACAGTGTCGAGCTGTATGACACACTCACCGGCGATTTAATGACACTCAAGAGCAAATTTATCGGTGGAAAAACCGTCTTTGATAAGATTATGTATGCACACGACAGCCTGCTTTTAAAACTGAACCCACCGCAATATGTCAGGTTGTATGAGACTTTTTGTGAGCGAATATCAATCCCGACCAACACTCCGCTGCGGTATCTAAACCCGGTAATGGTCACGTTGCATGAAAAAAATGTCCTTGTGCTCGACATGGCAGAGTATGCACTTAACGACGATGCATACCACTCGGTTGAGGAGATCTTGCGCATTGACGGCATCATTCGGGCAAAACTTGGCTACAATCCGCGAAATCACACCGTCGCCCAACCTTGGGTGGAGAAAGACACCTCTACACCACATACCCTGCACCTGCGTTACACCGTCGTTTCACAAGTTGAACTGTCGGGCGTAGAGCTCGCTATGGAAAAGGTTGAAAATGCCGAAATAATCTTGAATGGACTGCCGGTGAAGTGCGAGCAAATCGGATACTATGTCGACCTTTCCATAAAAACCATCTCCATCGGAAATCTTAAAAAAGGTGAGAACTATATTGATATTTCAATCCCATTTGGCAGGAAGACCGACCTTGAAGCCTGTTATTTACTGGGTGATTTTGGTGTAAAGGTACATGGCTGTACACATCAATTAACCTCTGCGGTAGAGCAACTTGCCTTTGGTGACATCACTCGACAGGGACTGCCTTTTTATGGAGGCAACATCACCTACCATCTACCATTTAAATCTCAAGAGACAAATGACGGTTTTGTCGAGATCAATGCCTACCGTGGGCAGATGCTCTCCCTTTCGCTTGACGATAACGAACTCGGCAACATTGTCTTCTCCCCCTACCGGCTTGAACTACCGAGACTTAAGCCGGGTGAGCATCGATTGGACGTAACGTTCTACGGTAACCGTATCAACCCCTTTGGACAGTTACACTTCAACAACCATGCAACTAACTGGTGGGGTCCCGACTCCTGGCGCCCGAGTGGGCAGGATTTCTCTTATGAATATCAATTCTGGCCACAGGGAATTATAAAGTCGCCGGAGATATTTCTTTAATCGATTGTAGAAAAAACAACACCGTGTGTACCGACCCCAAAAAGTTAGACCTAAGAATCTAACTTTTAGGAGGTCGGTAT
>CAYJMO010000006.1:0-35246 GCA_964371365.1 uncultured Oscillospiraceae bacterium | reverse complement strand
ATTGGTTTTCAAGTTGAAGGACTATATAGACAGCCTAATCCAACTATTCCTGCTGTGCACCGTCTTCGGCAATCTGTAGTGGGAGTTCCTCCACTGTCTGTGCCGGCAAAGCGGTCTCCACCCCTTTTAACTTACGCTGAATTTGACGGGTGCGCACACCGACAAGGTTTTCCAGCTCGTCCTGTGCCTGACGAAGTCTCGTCTGAGTCTGATCAAGTGCCTTGCCAAACGTCTCGAACTCGTTCTTGACCGATGCAAGCACCTGCCAAACCTCGGACGAGCGTTTTTGTATCTGCAAAGTCCGAAAACCCATCTGCAGACTGGAAAGCAGTGCCGCCATGGTGGTCGGTCCTGCCGGGATTACTCGATACTCACTCTGCAATCTGCCGGCGATACCACATCGCACCACCTCGGCAAACAAACCCTCGGTAGGCAAAAACATCACCGCAAAATCGGTGGTATAGGGCGGCTCGATATACTTTGTGCGGATGTCTCGAGCAAACCCTTTGATTGTCGTCTCTAAATTTTTCTGCGCCGCCGATATTAAGTTTGGGTCTGCCTGCTCGTATGCCTCCACCAACTTCATATATGTATCGGCAGGAAATTTGGCATCGATGGGCAGAAGTACATGACCGCCCTCGGAACCGGGTAGCTTAATACAAAATTCTACACGCTCGCTTCCTTTGGGTCGTGGGGCGTGGTTTTCATAGTATTGGTCCTTTGTGAGCAGTTCCTCTAAAATTGCTGCAAGCTGTGTCTCGCCGAGGATACCCCTTGTTTTTACGCCGGATAGCACCTTTTTAAGGTCCCCCACCCCGACCGCGAGCGTCTGCATCTCACCGAGACCTTTATACACCTGCTCCAACCGCTCACTGACAAGGGAAAAGGATTGATTTAACCGCTCGTTTAGTGTTTTTTGCAGTTTTTGGTCGACGGTCTGTCGCATCTCTTCCAGCTTTTTCTCGTTCTCTTCGGTGAGGGCTTTTAGCCGTGTCTCCATTGTGTTTCGCATGTTTTCCAGCATCTGATTGCTGTGCATCATATGGTTTGCAAAGGCGTCGCCGAGGCGCTTTTGTTGCCCCTCCACCGTCGATTGCAACGTCTCCTGACGCGCCGAAAGGTTGCCGGAGAGTTCACGAAGAACCGCACTCTGTCGGGAGGAGAGCTGTTCCGTTAGGACGGTTTGCATCTCGCCATGCGTTCGCAGCGCCTGTGCGAGTGTCTCGCCCTGCTCCATTCGTGAGCGACGAAACTGCTCCTCCAAAGAGGCGGCGAGTTTATCACGCTCTCCCCTGAGTGTCTTTAACATAATAATTAGTATGACGATTACCGCGACGGCGAGAAGTGCGGTGATGATAACGGGCAGATAGATCATGTTGTGTTCCTTTATAATATAGCATCTACAATTTTAATCGGCAAAAATTGTAAAAAACTTAACTTTTTATTTTATTTTCCGCACATTTTGCCGATTTAATCCGTTAAACATAGTGAAAGGAGATTTTTATGTCTTTGGAACTTGAAGAACAGTATGAGAAGATTTATACTTTTTGCTATTTTAAAGTGAAAAACACCGAGTTGGCAGAGGATATCACGCAGGAAACATTCCTAAAATATTTTGACAGCGCGCAGTATCTTGAGAAAGGCAAAAAACTTGCCTTTCTTTATACCATAGCACGCAATCTTTGCATTGATCATTTTCGAAAGCCATCGGCAAGAAATGACATTCATTGTCTCTTTGATGATAGGTCGGATAACATTGAAACGGTATTAACCGTTCAAACTGCCGTATCAATGTTGAGTGCTGATGATCAGGAAATTGTGCTACTGCGATTTTCAAATGAGCTTAGGATAGGAGAAATAGCGGAGTATTTAGGAATATCAAGGTTTGCGGTTTATCGAAAATTAGATGCGATAAAAAAGAAACTTAAAACGACATTAAAGGAGGAGGATTTTTATGGATAGAATGATAAAATCAGCGATAAAAAGATCGTTTATCCCACCCCCTTCAAAAAAGAGGGAACAATTTATCAACAGTATTTCCTTTCCAAAAGCGAAATTTAGCGAATTGGTGACATCACAGATAGGATTTATTCGAAAGAGGGTTTGGCTTTTATTTATATTCTGTGTTTGCACAGCCTTTTTGTATGCGAAGTTCGGGAGCACATCGGACAACTTAGTGTCGGCAGTATCTGCACTGTTGCCGTTTATTTCACTGTGCATTATTACCGAACTTCATATCAGTTTGTCCTATAATATGGAAGAGACGGAGCTCGCCTGCAAACACAGCCTGCCAAAAATTACACTTATACGTCTGGCAATACTTGGAACTGTCAGCTTTGCAGTGTTGGGATTGCTTGTGCTAATTGTAGGTAAAAGCGACTTCGGGACGATTAGGAACACTGTATATATTACCGTGCCGTTCCTTCTCACATGCTATATCAGCCTTTTTATTATCACAAAAATGCATAGGAAAGAAACTATCTATGTCTGTGCGGCAGTCAGTGGTATAGTCAGTGTTTTTGTCATAGTTTCAGGCGGCAGTTTTAGTTTTATCTATAGTGCAGAGTATACATTTATCTGGATAATTCTATCTATTCTACTCACAGGACTTGTCATTTTTCGTCTCATAAAATATATCAAACTACAGGAGGAACTTCAATGCATTTATGCTTAGACAGGATAACAAAGCTTTATAAAAATAAAATTGCGGTCGATAGATTGTCACTTAATCTTACCAAAGGCGTCTATGGTCTTCTCGGTGCAAATGGGGCCGGCAAGACAACCTTAATGCGCATAGTATGTGGGATATTAAGACCGACAAGCGGTGAGGTGAGTTTTGACGGCATCGCGGTGACGGAGGAGCGCTACCGTGACGTCCTTGGATATCTGCCGCAAGATTTTGGCTACTATCCGGAATTCTCTGCGCAGGATTTTATGTATTATCTTGCAAGCCTTAAAGGACTCACAAAAACACAGGCAATATCAAAAACAAGGGAATTATTTGAAGTTGTGTCGTTGTGTGATGTGGCAAAGAGGAAGATCAAAACCTTTTCCGGCGGCATGAAACAACGCTTGGGGATAGCCGCGGCACTGCTTAACAACCCAAAAATATTGGTGCTTGATGAGCCGACGGCAGGACTTGACCCAAAAGAGCGCGTTCGTTTTCGCAACCTTATATCAAAGCTCGGCAATGACAGGATAGTCCTTTTGTCCACCCATATTGTGTCCGACGTGGAAAATATTGCAAACATTATTCTTGTCATGAAAGATGGTCGGCTTATTCATAACGGTACTTTGGAGGAGATAATCAGTGTTATTGATGGCAAGGTTTTTGAATGTGTGACGGATAATGTGACAGCGGAGAATTTAACCCGACAATACCCCGTTGTCAATCTTCGCTCGCAGGGGGAGGATGTGTTTGTGCGATTGGTTTGTAACGAAAAGCCCCACGATGATGCTGTCTGCGTCCGACCTACCCTTGAGGATTTGTATCTATTTTATTTTTCGGAGGTGGTTGTCAATGCGTAGTTTTTGGAGAATAGTCTATTTTGAGTACAAAAAATTATTTACATTGAGAATTTTCGTCGTGCTTTTGCTTTTGCTTGTCTTCGGTTCAATCTCGTCACTCGGTATATTAATAGGGAACGTTTATATCGATGGTGAGATAGCAGGCACTAAATATGAGGCGTATCTAACCGATAAAAAGTATGCTCTTGAACTGTCGGGTGAGGAGATAGACTTAGAGCTGTTAAAAGATGCAAGGGATGCATACGCTCTTTTTCCGGAGTCTGGAACCTTGAGCGAACAACGGGAAATTGCAACGAAGTATATCGAGCCCTATGAAGAGATAGGTCGATTTTTGACATCCTATTACGGCACCGAAGATTGGGTGGAGATAGGTGCGCTAACCGACGAGGAGCTCGCAAATTTTGACGAGATGATGATGCTCGCGATAGATAGAAATATCGACAGCTCCTTTATCAGTGACGGCTCAAAAGACAAGCTTTCTTCCCTGTCGCAAGATATCAACACCCCGTTCGTCTATCAATTTGGAGATGGTTATGAGCTAAACATGACCATGCTCGCCTCAAACGGTTTAATTTTTGCTTTCTTTATAACGCTTTTTTTATCCGGCATCTTCTCTCGTGATTATCACACAAAAGTATTCTCGTTGCAACATACATGCAAAAAGGGTAAAAATTTGCTTTTTATAGCGAAAATGTTTACCGCCCTCACCTCAACCATGTTAATTATTTTTGTGGTCACAGTAGTCACTACTATAACCTGTCTTTTGGTCTACGGCAGTGAGGGGATTGATTCGGCCTTTCAGAATTTCAATAGATTTTCCCCCTACCCAATGAGTATATTCGAGGTTATGATCATCTATTTTATCATTTTTTTTATAGCGAGTTTAACTATCGCATCGGCGGTGTGTTTCCTGTCCGGTCTTTCAAAATCGAGTGTTTTTGTCCTCGGCATAGGTGTTTTAATGCTGATAATTCCACAGTTTATCAATATCCCTCAATCCTACCCTACAATATACAGGCTTTTCACGCTCTATCCGACATCTGCCTACGTAGACTATATGATGTTCTCAAATATGCTATTTGAATTCGGTGATTTGTCGATTCTGCCCTTTGTTTTTGTACCGATTGTGCACATGGCGACCATAATCACACTCACATTTATAACACGTCGCGTCTATATTAGGCGTCAGGTTGAATGACTATACAGCTCATGTAGATATTTAAACCGTTATCCCCCCGTTAAACAAGCAACTTTTATTTATATTTTTTACTTTTCTCTCATAAAGTTAGGCAGCAGCAAAATTGCCAGCACGGTGAGTGTGTAGGGGAACCAGTATAAAAAGTCGGTCATTGCAACAACTATTGAGGTAAATGCCAACTCAATGCTTGTATTATTCGATAAAATTAGTAGGAGTACAAAAGAGATTGAGGTTGCACTCAATAGAACGCTTACCACAAAATGCTCTCTCGCGGCGCAGACAATTCGCCTGATAATCCCACCCTTTAGTTTGAAAAAAATCGTTATTCGCGCGGCGTAGAGTATCACAAATGCAAAAGCGAAGCCGGTGGAGTTCAACAGCATTACTGCGCATAGTACCAACGAGAGCTCGGTCAACTCAAATCGACGCTCGCCCGGTCTAATCACCGCGATATATATGCCATAACCGAACAAAAAGGCGAAAAGCCGACCGGGTGAGAGTGTTGTCAGACCACTACCTGTCCCGAGCAGGCTGTATATCAACACGAATTTTACCGCAATTAGCAATACATCCTGCCTGCTGTGAGGACGCTCGTCTCCAAAAAGTGGTAGAAGACACGCAAATGCAATAAGGTTGTTGCATGCGAATATTGTGCTATATGCGATGCTGTCCGACCAGAAGAACATGAGATACTGCAGCATCCATAGGAATGGTGGGTGCAGTATGTCACGAGGAAGAATGTCGGACTCATATGCAAACCTTCCGGTCGATAGTAGATACTGCAAACCCGGCAACCAGTATTCACGCACCTCTTGGTCGGTGGTTGCAAACCCGCGATTTAGCAGGATCGAGGCGACAATCATTATTGTAAGGATGACCATTGGCACCGATAAAAGTCGTGCGCTTGAGCGTTTGCAGGAAATTATATTGTATACAATTCCCACGACCGCAAAACCGACGATCAGCAGATATCCCACCTGCATGAAGCCGAAAAAACCAAATATATAAAGCACTAAACAGCATCCGAGCAATGCCACCATAAACATCTTGGCAGGTGGCAGATTAAAATAGGTTGCAAGTGCAACGGTTAGCGAAAATAGAATAGTCAGTCCGATAATAAATGAGAGCAAATAACACCTCAAAATAAAATACTTTATACATATAGTCCTTTAACTCCAAAACCAACACATCTTCCCGTCAGAAATCTCGTCTTGTTGTCTGTCAATCGGAATACGGGAATATGTTTCGGTTTTGCCCTTGGCAAAATTAACAATCCTGTGAATTGTTAAAGGAACAGCGCGTAGCGCACGTATCCTCCGCCTTTATAGGCGAAATTTCTGCTCGACAATCTCATGTCATTTGACTATATTTTGTCCAGTGCTATCCTTTTCATTCAAACATAAAGCCACCAAAGCCCAATAACATTACTTATAGGCTTTAGTGGCAGAGTATGCCGTCGTCATTTATTTTTTTGGGGATTATCTCAACAGGTTAAGCATGAGATTTGCGTTTTGATTTGCCTGTGACATCATGGCTATGGCACTGTTTTGAAGCAGGTTGTTGCGTGTGAGGTTCATAATCTCCATCGCCACGTCGGTGTCGCCGATGCGACTGCCTGCCGCTATAAGGTTCTCGTTGGTGACGTTTATGTTGTTATATGTATGCTCCAGCGCATTTTCCATCGCGCCGATGTCACCTCTAATCTCACTTAGCGCCTCCGATGCGGCGCGCACACTTTCAGAACTTGCCATTGCAGAGCTTGCGGAAGACAGGTCGATCTCCGGCATAGGTATCTCGGACAGGGTCATCTGTACCGATTGCTCAGCGGTATCGCCTACCTGAAAGGAGACATCCTCACCGGAAAACAGCTCTATTCCGTTAAAGTTGGTCTGCTCGCTTATGCGTGAGATTTCGTCCATGATAGCGTCTGCCTCTTTTTGCATGGCATTACGCTCCGATGCACCATAGATGCTGTTGGACGCCTTGAGCGATAGCTCATTTAGGCGCGAATACATGCTCGAAACCGAGCCGAGAGCGCCATCCGCCGTCTGAACAAAGGAGGTTGCATCCTGTGTGTTCACCGACGAGGTGGAAAGCCCCGTCTGTTGGGCATAAATTTTTTGCAGAATTGCAAGACCTGCGGCATTGTCCGCCGCACGGTTAATCTTATAACCGGACGACAGCTTCTCAATGTTGCCTGCAATGCCTTGTCTGCCCTGCGTGTTGCGGTTAAGATTGCTTAACCCGAGTTGGTCGTTTCTGATAATCATGGTTGAATCCTTTCTGAAAGGGTATTGCTAAATCCGTAGTCGTGCATATATTGTTCTTTACTTTAAAACTAAAACATTCTGTTCACATAAAATTTTCTATCAATAATAATGTAATTATGATTTGATAGGCGAAATTTCCGCTCTGTAATATCGTTTTGCTTTTTTAACAAAAACGATATTTTTTCATGAGAACTGCCGGTTGCGTTTGTTTCTATTTTAGTTGCCAGTTAAAATCGCCGCTCAACTGTTCTGTGACCTGTGAAAAATGCCCACATCCAAAAAAACCTTTTGACGCTGACAGTGGACTGGGGTGGGGCGCTATGAGCACCCTGTGCCTCGAGGAATTTATAAGAGCGCGTTTGTCTGCGGCGTTTTTCCCCCAAAGCAGAAATATTACCGGAGTTTGTTTTTCGTTTAAAATAGAGATTATTTTGTCGGTAAACTGTTCCCAGCCTTTTGACTTGTGGGAGTTAGGTTCCCCCTCACGCACCGTCAGAACGGTATTGAGCAACAGCACGCCGCGTGAGCACCATTCGCTAAGATCGCCGTGTGATGGTGGAACAAATCCGACATCACTCGTGAGTTCCTTATATATATTGCGAAGCGACTTTGGAAGTGTCCGCGCTAAGGACGAAAAAGCCAATCCGTGTGCCTGCCCCGGTCGGTGGTATGGGTCTTGCCCGAGAATTACAACTCGGACATCGGGCAGATCGGTGAGAGAAAGTGCATTAAAAACCTCCTCCTTTTTTGGGAATACCGAGCCGTTCGCATACTCCATTGCCAGGAATTCAAAGAGGTTTAGCATATAATCTTTTTGGCATTCTTCTTTAAGAGCTGCGCGCCAGCCGTTGTTTGGCAGGTCAATGAACAATCTTTATACACCCATGAGGTTGAGTATATCCTGTTTGGGACGGGAGCCGACAGCGGTTTCTACCGCGGCGCCGTCTTTAAATACGACTAATGTCGGTATTGTCATGACCGAAAAACGCTCGGCAAGCTCTTTTTGCTCGTCTACATTGACCTTTCCAACTATAAAGCTGTCGTTTTCCGAGGCTATTTCCTCCAAGATCGGTCCAATCATACGGCACGGTCCGCACCAAGGAGCCCAAAAATCAACCAAAACGGGTTTCGAACTCTTTAAAACTTCCTGCTCAAAGTTCTCTTTTGTAACGGTTAGAATTTCCATCTTGTATCACATTCCTTTCCTATTTATAATAGCGCTTAAATTGAGTGATTTTTTATTCTGCGAGGCCTTTGTCCTGCAACATAGTCTTGATAACCTCTGCGACCTTCCAGGTCATTTCATTTTGTTCGAGGTTTTCCTCATTCAGTCCAGTATACCAGCCGTCGGTAACAACATCTCCAACCGTCTCTGACGCAAGTCCGCCAAGTCCGTTATAGATTTTTGCGACGGTGATGGTTTTGCCGGTAATTGCTACCTGTAGTTTATATTTGCCTGTCGGCGGGAATTGTATACATCTCATAAATCCTTCGCCGGTTATAAAGGGCTCACCTGCCTCAAAAGTTCCGGTTTTTATTACTTCATACAATTCATCATATGTCATTTTTTCTTTTGTTTTGACCTTGTCATAACCTTTGGTCATCTTTTTGGCGAAATCAAATAATCCCATTTTTATGGCCACTCCTTTTTCGATGTTTTTTACGGTTTTGCCACATTGTGGCAAAATTTCAGCGTGTTCCGCTGAAAAGGAACAAAACTCAGAGTTTGAAAATTTACTTTCAAACTTTTCTCCTACATATATTTATCCCGATTTTATTTTATCATATATAAATGCAAATTGCAATAGAAAGTTTTTTATCCATTAAATTTTTGATTGACCACTATGGTCAATGCAGTTTCAACTCGCTTTCAACATTAAACTGTTGAAAATCATGTCAAAATTTGTTTCACGTGGAACATTGCGCCACATGGTGATATATTGTTGAAAACCTTATGCAAATTGATGTCTCTGTAGTGAAAAATGGCTATTTTAGACGATTTATACAACGTATACACTTTCAACAATTTTGCACCATTTTCAACATGCATTTGATACGATGCATTTACAATTTGAAAATCAATTTTTGATACTGAAAATTTTGAATGTTATCGATAGGCTTGTAAAAATATATTCTGTGATATATGAAAATAATTATTAGTATATAATATAATACAAAAATAAATTTTAAGGACAAAAAAATTTTCACTTGCAAAAAATGACAAACTGCGATAAAATGATATATAGCGTATTATAGAGAAAGAAGTGATATGAAAATTGCTATAATAAACATAAATTCACGATATATACATTCTTCGTTAGCTCCATGGTATTTAAAATCATCAATAGATGAAAAAATACATGACGTATGCGTAATTGAATATACGATAAATGGATCTGTAGCAGAACTTCTACAAGAAATAATATTAATAAAACCGGATATAGTAGCACTGTGTTGTTATATCTGGAATATCGAATTTGTAAAATCGTTGCTATTTGAAATCCATCAATTTGAAAAAATTTGTCCAACGCTGATTTTAGGAGGGCCTGAAGTAAGCTATAATCCAAAGTACTACATCGACGAATACAACGTAGACTATATAATCTGTGGAGAAGGGGAGATACCGTTTTCAAAACTAATTGATGCAATCGAAAAAAATCAAAGCTCGAAAATGATAGGAGGGGTGAAAAGCAAATTATATGATGGTGGAATACATTTTGACACCGTTATTCCATCGTCACCCTATTCTAAAGATTATTTCAAGGCGCTCAATAAAAAAATTTCCTACATAGAGACAAGTCGAGGTTGTCCTTTTAGATGTAGCTTCTGTTTATCCGGAAGAAATGAAAGAGTAAAATATTTTCCGATAGACAGAGTAAAGGAAGAAATCGTAGCGTTAGCAAATTCCGGAACTAAAACAATTAAATTTGTTGATCGCAGTTTCAATGCAAATTCAAAACACGCATTAGAGATTGTTAAACACATAAAGAAATTATCGGGAGAACAGTTTTCTGATAAAATTCAATTTCATTTTGAAATTGCAGCGGACATCTTAACAGATGAATTGATGGATGAATTTTGCAATACTCAAAATGGATTATTTCGATTAGAAATCGGTCTACAAAGTTTTAACACCCAGACATTAGACGCGATTAATCGAAATACAAACGTAGATACATTAAAGAAAAATATTTATAGACTGACTTCAAACAAAAACCTGCATATTCACATTGATTTAATTGCCGGGCTGCCGTATGAAGACTATAACAGTTTTAAAAATGGATTTAATATTGCATTTAAGTTAAATGCCGATGTAATACAGCTTGGTTTTCTAAAACTGTTAAGAGGGAGCCCGATGGAAAGCCAACCGAAAGGAATTTTTTGTGATAAAGCTCCGTACGAGGTTAAAAGCACGCCGTGGATATCAGAAAATGAGTTAAAGGAACTAAAAGGTGTCGAGGAGGTGGTCGACAAGATATATAACACACATCGATTTGATAGGACAATGCAGATAGCAATATCAAAATTCTATAGCCCGTTTGATCTATTCTATAATTTATATCGCAATGTCGGTGCACCTCATAACGAGAGCATGTTTGAGCTTGCAAACAGACTGCTGAACTATTTAAAAGAAGTTTGCGACTATGATATACTGATAGATGCCATGGAATCAGACTTGCGAGCTGTTAATCCGGTAGGCAGAACTCCGAAGTTTATCAAAGAGCATAGACTGTCTAAAAAATAGACTACTATACAAATGGTAAAACGATAGATACGCGGCTACGGAAAATTTGACGTGTTCCACGTGGAACAATCAAAATATAGTGTGACATCGACGACTAAAAGCAATAAATGTTGTGGTAAACAGGAAAAATAAAAAAACAAAGGATAAACTCCGAAAAACGTTGACATTATTACATAAAGTTGATAAACTTACATGTATAGTCGATTGGAGTAACAAAATGATTGAAATCGTAAGTAAAATTCTGCCCATAGTTTTCTTGATAAGTCTTGGAGTGCTGATAAGGTACAAAAACATAATTTCGCCACAGGGAATGCATGGTATACGCTTTATTGTCGTGAATGTGTCGCTGGCGTGTGTGTTATTTGATTTGTTTAGAGAGATAGAGCTCGATGCCGAGATGTTAGTGATATTTTTATTAATAATAATCCTTCTCTCGCTTATGATGCTTGCAGGTCGGGCATTGAATTTAATATCGGCGCTACGGCATCGCTACAACCCATATATGTCGTCCTGCTGTGCATATTCATTGATAGGAATTGCTTTGTTTAGCATTTTGTACGGCGAAGAAAACCTTGCAATCTTTTCGGTGATTGGTCTTGCACATGAGATATTTGTCTGGAGCTTTTATATGCCGATGTTGAGAATTCAGGTCGGAAAAAAGAAGTTCTCGATACCGGAACTGTTAAAAGGGTACGCAACCCCCATTTTAATCAGTATATTTTGTGGTTTGATTGTAAACTTCACCGGTATAGACAGAATGTTGCAGGAGAATACAGTATATAAAGGAGTGTTAGAGACCGTCTCAATGGTTGCAGTAACAGCTACTCCAATGATACTGATGCTTATCGGTTATGGTATAACGATTAACAAGGATTATATCAAACAGAGCGTTCGACTTTTAATAGTGCGATATATTGTGATGTTTGCGGTGGGTATACCGTTTAAACTATTGGTGATCGACAATTTTGTGACAAGTAGCTTGTATCTTGATATATCCTATATGTCATTGTTGTTGATACCGCCGATATTCTCACTTCCGGTTTTAGTGGGTGCGTTTGGAGATGAGGAGGGCGAAGAAATAACCAGCAATGCAGTTGCGTTGGGGTCAATTATCGGAATAGCCTCATATGTAGGATATGCGTTTATAGTTTAAAACGAGGCAAAAGTGTTTTCGGGGTTAAAGGACTATAAAAATAAGCTTAGACAAGACCGACCAATCAAAATAACAAAGAGTTGGCGGGGGAGGGTCGATAAAGGGTGACATCGGTCACAGCAATGAACAAAAGACTGACAATAAGGAGAAAAATGAATTTTGTACTCTCATACAGCTTTGGAAAGGACAGCACACTGTCGTTGCACAGAATGTTGCAACAAAAAAACAATCCTGTAGCGCTGATAGTGATGGTGAATGAAGAAATGGAACGATCTTTTTTTCATGGGGTAGACTACAGTCTAATGAAAGAGATATCCGACTGCCTCGAGATACCTATACTGTTCGGACGTTCCAGCGGTGGAGATTATGACATCGTGATGGAAGATACTCTAAGAAAGGCAAAAGAGTTAGGGGCAGAAGTTGCCGTTTTCGGTGATATAGACATCTCGGACCACAAAACATGGTGTGATGAACGATGCAAGAACGCAGAGATAGTCTCGGAGTTCCCCCTTTGGCATAACGATAGAAGTGAAATCTTAGACGAGCTGATTCAAAATGGATACAGCTGTGTAATAAAGACTATAAATAACGAAAAATTGGGCAGAGAGCTGCTCGGCAGGGCGATCGACAGGGAGATAATTAAAGAGTTTAAAAAAAGAGAGATCGATATATGTGGAGAAAATGGTGAATATCACACCATAGTGTTGGACGGACCGGTCTTTAAGCGCAAACCGAAATACGGCGTAGGGGAGAGGTTGGAGTTCGGCGTGATCTCGGTTATAGACATATTTTTCGAGGAAAAGGACGCCGAGGAGTATTATTTTGAATCATTCGACGGAATGGAGCGATTAGCGCCAGGCTCAAGCGAGACGACGGTGGAGGCGATATCGGACATAGATCGAAAAGAAGAGATAAAAATATTAGATATCGGTTGTGGTGTTGGTCAACACACCATGCTAATGGCACAAGAGATAAAAAACGCAAAAATCATTGCCATAGACAATCACAGCGAATATGTCGACATTCTAAATGAGAAAGCCAAAAAAAAGGGCATCGACGACAGGTTGAATGCACAGTGCATGTCCATGTTCGAGATGACCTTTGAGGAGGGGAGTTTTGATTATATCTATGCCGAGGGTTCTATATATATAGCAGGATTTGAAAATGGTTTAGCCGACTGGAAAAAATATTTGAAAGATGACGGGCTATTAATATGTAGTGAGATAAGCTGGATAACAGAAAATCCTTCAAAAAAGGCAAAAAAATACTGGGATGAATATTATGCTCAGATGGAGGGAATAACGCAAAACTGTGAAAAAGCAACAAGGCAAGGGTATGAGGTAGTCCGCTATTTTGTGTTGAACAGAGAATGTTGGTGGGATAACTATTATCAGCCGTTAAAGAAAAACATAGATGAAATGCTGCAAAAATACAAAGGGGAAACGGTACAAGGTGTAGTTAAAGAGTTGCAAGAAGAGATTGACATGTATAACGAGCATGGCGATGAATACAGCTACGTATTCTATATAATGAGAAAGAAAGCGGGCGATAACGGTAATGCAGAAAGAATAAGCGATAAAAAATAAATGGGTCCTAAAGCGACGGATGGTGAGACAGTAGAGGAATGAACTAAAATGAAATTAAAAAATTTATCATGTTAAATGTGGCGAAAACATGAATTTAAAGAATAAAAAACTAAAGATTGCATTAATTGCGTTGTTAATAGTGGCAATAATATGTATAGCGTTTTTAACCTTGATTTTGACAAAGACAATAAAAATCAATAACCCCGATGAGGGAAAATATCCAGTGAAAGGCGTTGATGTTTCAGCATATCAAGGGGAGATAGACTGGCAAGTCTTAGCACAACAAGACATCCAATTTGCATTTATTAAAGCCACAGAGGGGAGCAGTTTTGTAGATGAAAAATTCAAGTACAACTACGAACAAGCACAAAAAACAGATTTGCGCATAGGAGCCTACCACTTTTTTAGTTATGATAGCTCCGGAAAAACACAGGCGGAGAACTTTATTGCCAATGTGCCGAAAACCGAAAACATGCTGCCACCTGTTATTGATGTGGAGTTTTACGGCGATAAGGAACAAAATCCACCGGATGCAGATATAACAAGGCAAGAGTTAGACACAATGGTGCAAATTATAGCGGAACATTACGAGTTAGAGCCAATAATCTACGCAACACAAAAGGCGTATAGATTATATATCAAAGACCACTACCATAATAACGATATATGGATACGTAATGTATATATACCACCCATACTGTTTGACGACACAGGATGGGTGTTCTGGCAATACACAGACACAGCGGAATTAGAAGGATATAAAGGTGAGGAACAATATATAGATATAAACGTTTTTAACGGAACAAATGAGCAATTTGATGAATATGTAGACTAACAAAGGGAGCTTTTTCCGATTTTTATTTGTCACCTATCAATTGTAACTTAACAATGAAAAAGCACTTGTAGATGAAACTATAATTGACAGTACATAGGCTTTGAGTAAAATAATTAATACGATTATACTTGACAGAAAATAATTTAAGGAGAACTAAAGATGACAACTATTTATTTCATTAGACACGCAGAGTCTGACCACAACATACATCAAGATGACATTAGACCGTTAACAGAAAAAGGCTGGGAAAGCAGAAAAATGGTCACCGAATTTTTATCGGATAAGAATATAAATGTAGCATTATCAAGCCCATATAAAAGGTCGGTGGATACTATTTCCGATTTTACCGAAAAGCATAATTTAGAAATAGGGTTGATTGATGATTTTAGAGAGCGCAGAGTGGACAGCGTTTGGATTGAAGATTTTTGGGGATATATTAAAAAACAGTGGGAAGATTTTGACTATAAGTTTACGGACGGCGAGTGTTTAAGAGAAGTAAGAGAAAGAAATATTAAAGCCTTAGTAGAAGTTCTGAAAAAACACAAAGATAAAAATATTATCGTAGGCACGCATGGCACAGCACTTTCTCAAATTATTCACCACTATGATAACTCATACGGCTACGATGATTTTATGTCTATGGTAAAGAAAATGCCTTGGTGCGTGAAATTGGTATTTGATGAAGATAGGTGTGTAGATATTGAGAAAATCGACTTGTATTAGCTTGTTAAACTAAATTATTATATAAAGCCTACTGAATAACCCAACCTCCCATAAACTGCCGACAAAAAAAGATAATGTGAAATAATAAGTGCAAGCAAAAAGACCCTCAAATGAGTCAAATGCTACTAAATGCACTGGCGTAATTGTAATGTCATAAAAAAGGTATGTTAGCAAAAATGTTAGCAGGGTAAAAAAAGAAGCAAAATTAGCTTTTGCGTTTCAAGAAAAAATTTTACTGCAAAAAACCTCATGTTAGCAGCTTGTTAGCAGCATATTAGCAAAAAAGAAATCATGCAGTCCATAGAACCGCATGATTACTCACTTTCTGGCGCGCCTTGAGAGATTCGAACTCCCGACCTTGTGGTTCGTAGCCACACACTCTATCCAGCTGAGCTAAAGGCGCACATCTTGTCTGTCTATTATAATCCCGATTGAACGATTTGTCAATATATTTATTCTATTTTTTTTATAGCTTACACGGGCTTCTGCACTTTTGAAATCGAAATCAATAATATTTTGTCAAAACTCTTGATATTTTGACGTTTTTATTGTAAACTTAACTTTGAATGTACAAAATAACACTGTGACAAACAGATAAGGAAGGACCGGGGATGAATAATAGCGAGCTGCAAAACGAGCCGATACAGACTAAGGAGGAGCTTTCCGAGCTCTTGCAGATACGACGGGATAAACTCTCGGCGCTTGTTGAGGCCGGCAAAAACCCGTTTGAGGAGACTAAATATCCTGTCGACGCCTATGCCGAGGAGATAGTGTTGAGCTTTTCCGACGATGAGACAGCGCCGATTAGGGTTGTTAATGTCGCGGGTCGACTGACCGCAAAGCGTGATATGGGCAAGGCGAGCTTTGGCGACCTCGTTGATTCCAGCGGTCGCATTCAGCTCTATGTTAAGAAAGATGTACTCGGTGAGGAGGCGTACTCCGACTTCCTACGTCTTGATATCGGCGACATTGTGGGCGTTGTTGGAGAGGTTTTTCGTACCCGAAAAGGGGAGATATCCATCAAGGTGGACGGCTACACCCTGCTTTCAAAGTCACTTATTCCCCTCCCGGAAAAATGGCACGGGCTAAAGGACACGGAACTGCGCTACCGCCAACGTTATGTCGACCTTATCGCAAATCCACAGGTGAAAAAGTCCTTCGAGTTGCGCAGTAAGATCATGCGTGAGATTCGCAACGTCTTGGATGAGCAGGGTTTTTTAGAGGTGGAGACACCGGTTTTACAGGGTGAGGCAGGCGGTGCCGCCGCTCGTCCGTTCTTAACACATCACAACGCATTGGGTATGCCGATGGCACTACGGATTGCGCTCGAGTTGCATCTGAAACGCCTTATAGTGGGTGGATTTGACAAGGTCTACGAGATTGGCAGGGTTTTTCGCAACGAGGGGATATCACCAAAACATAACCCTGAGTTTACTTTGCTTGAATTGTACCAAGCATATACCGATTATGAGGGGATGATGGACCTCTGTGAGAACCTAATGCGCGAGGTTGCAAAGAGGGCTCTTGGGACTACAAGCGTGGAACTGGACGGCGAGGTTATCGACCTCGGTGTGCCGTTCGCAAGGATAAGCATGACCGATGCAGTTAAAAAATATGCTAAAATAGACTTTGATGCAATCTCGCTTGATGAGGCGAAAAAGCTTGCAAAGGAGCACCATCTTGAACTGCTGTCACATCACGCAAAGGGCGATATTTTAAACATGTTCTTTGAGCTATTTGCGGAGGAACACCTCGTTCAACCGACCTTTTTAACCCATCACCCGGTCGAGATCTCACCGTTATCCAAGCGTTGCCCCGACAACCCCGATTACACCGAGCGTTTCGAGCTGTTTATCGGCGGTCGCGAGTATGCAAACGCATTTAGCGAACTTAACGACCCCATCGACCAGCGCGAGCGCTTTGAAGCACAGGAGCGCGCTAAGGCGGCAGGCGATGAGGAGGCGGCGCCGATGGATGAGGACTTTTTGACCGCCTTGTCCTATGGTATGCCCCCAACCGGTGGTATCGGCATCGGTATCGACCGCTTTGTAATGCTGTTGACCGGCTCGCTCAGCATACGTGATGTACTGCTTTTCCCGACCATGAAACCCATAAAGGAATAACGTAGAATGAAGATACTTTCGGTTGACTACGGCGAGACTAAAACCGGGCTTGCCGCCTGTGACAGAACGGAATTTCTGTGCTCTCCTCTCGGAGTTTTGCGAGAAAAAAGCATGGCAAAAACGGCGGAGAAGATAGTCTATACCGTTCGAGAATATGAGATAGGCATGATTGTTATCGGTCTGCCGGTGTATGACGACGGCAACGAGCACCCCCACGCAGAGCAGTGTAAACGTCTTGGCGGTATTCTTGAAAACGTTGCTAAAATTCCGGTGGAATATATGGAGGAGGATTCCTCTTCGCTCGAGGCGCAGGACATCATGAAGTCTAACGGTAAAAAAAGAAAAAAACGCTCCGACGAGGAGGACGCGGTTGCGGCGGCGCTCATCCTGGAAAGATTTTTGCAAAAAAGGAACGGCTAATAGTATACTTTCGGATTTTTGCATATACTTTTATGTCAACTTATTTTTTGGAATGTTGGCGATATTTTAGGGGATAATATTTTTGTTGGTAAGAAAGGGAAGAACACGGTATGACAAGAGGGCCACTCGGACGAGTTACGATGGGATTTATTATCTTTGTTGTATTTTTTTGTCTTTCCTTATTCCTTTTTGCATATACAAGCATCGAGCGTGATCGCCAACAAACCGAAAAAATGCAGGAGGATGTGCCGGCGATAGTAGAACTGTATAACTCGTTTATCAACTATCCGAGTTTTGCATCGGTGGAGTTCACACAGGACGGAGAAGTCACACTCCTTGACAACGAACTTGAACCTATCGGCACCATGAAGATAACCAACGAGGCACAGGTCGATGTCTTTGAAAATGTAAAGAGGATATACCGGGATGATTACGGTGTGAATTTTTTGTACGGCAACAACTATTTTTCCAGCATATCGCGCATCGTTTTTTCCCAACAAAGCATTGAAGATATTAAGAACAAACGCAGTGACAACGAGGTCGTGACTAAGCTCTCAAGCGGCATGTATATGATAGTATACAGCTTTGATTATGAGCGATTCATCTCGCCGGAAGAGATTGAAACACTGTTTTATGAGCTCAGTGATATGTTTATGCTTGCCGTAGAGGAGTTTATAATTAATGACAAAATCTAAGCTGAAAAAATTATTTGTTATCGTGATAAACATAGCAAAATTCTCTCTCAAGACGATGATGTTTTTTATAGTTGTGTTTACCGTAATAAACGAGTATCTTATCTATAATGATTTCATCGAGGAGGGTGTCGCCGTCTACACAAGACTTAGCGACCTTAACGACTATCTTATCGCCATCGGATTTGCACTGGCGGCGAGCTTTGCGTTTTTTGCGTTCGGGCTTGCGCAAAACAAACCTATTTTGATCAGCATCGACCTCCTGCTTAGCCTGCTTATCCTATTCTATGTGCTGCTCAACTACACCCCATGGGTAGAGACTATCCCCTCCGACGTCGAGGGATACCAATTCTTATTATCCAACATCAGGTTTGTGTTCTATGCGGCATGGGCTTCTATGGCTGTAGTCTATATCTCGGTAGTGTCGCTCAAGGCTTTGTATGTATTCTTCTTCGGTGTGGAGGATGTATCCGAGAGTTCTAAGATGGCATTTTTAAAGCAGATGGAGGACCACAAACTGCAAAAACTCACCGAACTTCAACAGGATGCCCACGCGCTGGAGGGTGGAAAACTCTCTACCCAGGAGTATCAGCACGGTATAAAACAGCTCTATCGTGACAAGGTAAGACTGCACGATAGCTACTAAATGTTAACCTCGAACAAGGAGTTAAACTATCATGATGAACCTGCGACTTAAAAAACTCTTGGCACTTGCCTATATTGTTGTGACGATCTTTTTCGTTTTTAATGCGCTTATGTCGTCGGTCAACCTTAGCCCACTCTACCCCGAGAGTGCGTTTTTTTATTGCGTAATGATTACAGCTTACCTCGGTATTGCAGTGATCTATAAAAAGGGTTTACTTGTACTCCTTCAGCCCATAGTAGGCGCACAGGTGGACTATGAACCGAAAAAACGCGGCGGCAAGGTGTTGATAATAATCATCGTTTTTGTCTGGGCGGCGTATGCGGTAGTCAATATCCTCTCGTCGGTGCTATTTAATGTGCCGGCATATCGTGACCAGATGCCGGACTATGAAACCGGCGATTTTAGTGAGAACATTCAGGCGATAGACACGACACAAATTCCCATCGTAGACGAACATCTTGCCATGGTTCTCGCCGAAAAGAAATTGGGAGAACGTCCCTCACTCGGCTCACAGGTGGTGCTCGGCACACCGACGATACAGACGGTGGACTCAAAACTGCTCTGGGTGGTGCCGCTGGAACACTCCGGCTTTTTCCAGTGGTTGACCAACATGGAGGGTACGCCCGGCTATATCACCGTCTCTGCCACCAATACACAGGATGTCGAATATATCGAGAATTATCCGGTCAAGTATCAGGATAATGCCTTTTTCTTTCACAACCTCTCCTTTCACACACGCTATACCGCCGCCCTATTTACCGGCGTGACCGACTACAGCTTCGAGCTGAACGACGAGGGTGTTCCCCACTGGGTCATAACTACCTACAAAACTACCCGTGGATTTGCTCTGCCGGAGGCCACCGGTGTCATAGTGATGGATGCTGCCACAGGGGCGAGCGAGCGATATAGTCTTGAAAACATACCGGACTGGGTCGATCGAGTCCAACCGGAGCATTTTATACTAAACCAGATAAACAACAAGGGGCAGTATGTACACGGTGTGTTCAACTTCTCCGACCGTGATAAATATCAAACCTCGGACGGTCATATCATCGTCTATAATGAGGGGCGTTGCTATCTCTTCACCGGCATTACCTCGGTCGGCGCGGACGAGAGCGCAATAGGCTTTGTGATGGTGGACATGGTCACAAAAGAGCCGGTCATGTACCAGATGGCAGGTGCTACCGAGTATGCGGCGCAGGGCAGTGCCGAGGGCAAGGTGCAACAGTTCGGCTACTATGCCTCCTTCCCTGTCATCGTCAACATGAACGGTGTGCCGACCTACTTTATGACGCTTAAAGACAATGACGGGCTTATTAAACAGTACGCCTGTGTCTCGGTCAAGGACTTTCTGATTGTCGGCGTGGGCGAGAGCATTGTCGAGGCGCAGCAGAATTATGAAAAGGCATTACTGCAAAACCCGAGCGCAAGCCTCGATGTCACCGCATCGGAGGCGAGCGAGCTCACCGGCACGGTACTGCGCATAGCCTCGGAAAATGAACAGTTGCTAATCTACCGCATAATCATAGAGGAGCAACCGGAACTGCTGTTTGACATAACCTCTACGATTAGCCCCGAGCTCGCAATAACCCTACCGGGTGATCGAGTGAAAATCGCATATAACGAGGTAGAGGCGGCGGTGCAAAACGTCACCGAGTTTGACAACCTTGAATTTGAACAAGAGGAATAACAGTATACAGGAAACAAACATGCTCAAAACCGACAATAGGTTAAAGGGACTGCTCGACAGGGATATACCGTTTTGGGTATATTATCCGCTTGGGTTAATAGCGATTGTCGGAAAGCTTATACTCGTATCCTTTCAACTGTTGGATTTAAACCTCCCGGCACCTATCGACGACGGGCTTATGTACAGTGCCGCCCTTTCGCTGAGTGAGGGGGAATGGTTTGGGGAGTACGGCTACCTCACCATCAGCAAACACATGGCCTTTGCTCTTTGGGAGGCGCTGTTGCATACGCTCGGTGTCCCTATTTTGGTCGGCAATCAGGCTTTTATTGCCCTTGCCTGTATGCTGTGCACCGCGGCGGTCTCACCGCTCATCACCAAGAGATGGCAACGGCTTATATTTTTCGGCGTAACTTTTTTCAATCCAACTGCGACGGCGGCGTTCACCCTGCGACCCTATCGTGACAGCATTTTCCCCTGGGTGTGCCTGTGTGTATTCGCATGTTTTATCGCGGTGGCACTTAGAGTAAAAAAAGGGCATAAGCACAGTCTTTTTTATCTTATAATCGGCGGTCTTTCGCTCGGTGCGGCCTATCTTTTTCGTGAGGATGGCTACTGGATACTGCCGTTCACCGTTACGGCGAGCGTTATAACCGCCGTCTTTATCTATTTTGAGCATGTCGGTAGAGAGCGAGTGCTCTCGATAGCAAGGCTGATAATACCATATGCCGTCATGACGCTCTGCATAATCGCCTATAGCGCGATGAATTATCTTAGTTACGGTCGGTTTATCGTCAGTGATTTCACCTCGAGCGAGTTTGCCGCCGCCGTCGGTGCGTTGGCGCGAGTCGACGCCGACGAGGGAGATGTTTTTTGGAGCGATGAAAAGATAAGTGTTACCGGTTCCGCTCGAGAGATGATTTATGAAAATGTGCCGGAGTTTGCACGATTAGAAGAGACGTTGGAGAGCGATGCATTCTTTAACGCCTATGGATATGTTCAGACCGACAAAGAAACCGGCGAGCGGTATGTTGATTATAGCTCGGGAGGGTTTTATTGGGCACTTCGTAGGGCAGCGGACATAGCGGGAATTTATGACGATGCAAATATTGCCAAGGAATACTGGCAGGGCTTAGAAAACGAGATAAATCGTCTTTGCGACGAGGGTGTTCTGCCCTCAAAAACCGGCGAGCGAACCTCCACCATGCCACCGATACGCACAGAGTATATTCTGCCGGTCATAGAGGAGGCGCTGTCGAGTTTTTGGTTTGTCATCACCTTTGAGGATACCTCCTGCTACGTCGACGATCGCCTGAGTGTCGGCGAGCCCAAGGCGATAGAGCCGATGGAGGAATTCTTATACACCAAGAGCAGTATCGCCGCATCCGAGGGCACCTCTACACCCTACTATCATCCTCTCTGGCTACACGCCTATAACCTGATGGATAGCATAAGACTTCTCTATGTCTATCTTGTTCCCTTTGCGCTACTCTTAGCGTTTGCATTTCAGGCAATTCGCGCCGTGCGGCTGATAAAGGCGCGCCGATTTTTCTCGATCAACGGCGATGCTTTGCTATGGTATATCTGTCTCGGAATAATGTTTATGATCATCTTTCGACTTTTTATCGTCGCATTTGTCACGGTGGCGAGCTTTACCATCGGGACGTACGTAATGTATCTGGGCAGTGTACATCCTTTGATTATTTTGTATATTCTGCTTACCCTGTTTTCTTCAAATCGGATCGAGACAAGGTAGGTTGATTTAAGCAGGTCGAAAGAATATCAACATCATACAGCAGTACACCGGCGATGAATTTTCTCGATAATGAAACGAAACAATTAGTGCATTTAGGTTGATTTAACTTTGTTATCATGATATAATTAAAGTCTAACTAATAGCATGTTATTTATTACAACCATTTTATAAGTCATTTAACTTCTTAAAAACATCACGTCTTCCCGGCGAATCATGCGATCTTGAATCGATGATATACGCATTCCGATAATCTAAAATGTGCGAACTGTATATTCATGAAGTGATTTTCATCACACATATAGAAAGGAAAGTTCATGACACCGACCATAATAAACGATATTAACAACAATGATTTTCATTATTTCATCAATTCGGTTGCTATGTTTATTGTTCGTTGTGATGCCGAGCTCAGTATTGTTGCATTGAACGATATGGCGCTCACGGTGCTCGGCTATACCCGAGAGGAGTTTGCAACACTCGGGTATGGTGGTTGTTCCTACTTTGTTCATCCGGAGGATAGGGCAAATATATTAGGTTTTGCCAAAAAAAAACTTGCGACAGGCGCGCCCGATTTCAATGTGTCGCTGAGAATGAAGGATCGAAACGGCACCGATAACTATAACATCATTCACTTTGGCGGAATGTTTTTTGAAAAGGATGGGATTGAGCACGCCGCATTCTCTGCCTCGGGCAACGCAAGACAACTTTACAGTGCTACCGAACTTAACAACATGCAGGACTTTATCTACAAGGTCACAAATTTAACAGAAGATTCATTTTTTGAATATGATATAAAAGAGGACATCATGGTATGTTCTCACAAGTTCAGCAAACGCTTTAACATACCGGAAACAATAAAGAACTTTTCCAATATAGTGCGAAACTCCGGACTTATCTGCCCCGATTCGCGTGGGGACGTCAGCTCAAAACAACTTGTAACCGTGTCGGAGAGGACCGTATCCGCAAAGCTACACATGCGTGCACAGAACGGTAAAGAGTACTGGTATATGGTCTACTATCGCGTCTTTGGCGACATGAACAATGTTCCGGACAAGGTGGTCGGCAAGATGAACGACATCACTGCTGAGCAGGGTGAGATTGATAAACTGACAAAGTTATCGGTCACCGATTCTCTCACCGGGCTTTTCAACAAATCCTCTATCGAGCATTTTATCAAGAAGTCGCTCAAGGAGGACCGCCGTAACAACGAGGAATATCACGCCTTAATGATTATCGATATAGATAACTTTAAATTGGTCAACGATAATCTCGGTCATCTTTTCGGAGATGCATTGCTTGCACAGCTTGCAGATAAGTTAAAAAAAATCTTTCGCTCCGATGACCTTATCGGTAGGATAGGTGGCGATGAGTTCTTTGTATTTCTTAAAAAGTGCAACAATGATGATATTATAGCCACTAAGGCGAAAGAAATATGCAACGAATTCACAAAAACCTTTGATGAAACCGGTTTTGCGGTTACCATCTCGGCAAGCATCGGGATAGTTAAATCACCGGAATACGGTACAAATTTTGAACAGCTCTACAACTATGCTGACATAGCACTTTACAACGTCAAGGCAAAGGGCAAAAATGGGTTTGAGTTTTATAACAAAAGCATGGGTAAACCAAGCTATACCTCACGACGTACCGAACTGGACAGTGACCTACAGGGCAGAAAAACCTATAGCGGCAACCGAAGTGAGTTTTATTTTAACATGCTTCACAGCAGCAACAATCTGCCGATTATCCTCCCATCCGTCATTAAGCTCTTGACCGAGCAGTATAACTTTTCTAAAGGGTATATCTTTGAATTTTCCCCCGAGCATGAACTCTATAAAAAAACCTACAGCTATGACAACATTCAGGTGCTGGGCGAGAGCTTTGTGCTCAACGAATTCCGATATATTGACTTCGAAAAATCAATAAAAAAGATGATTGAGAGGGGGGTTATCTTCATACCCGACACAGCAGTTTATCCGGTGGTGCAGGAACGAGAGGCATTATTGGCGGCGGATATTCGCATGTTTTATGCCGTGCCTATCATTGAGCAGGATGAATTTGTCGGCATATTCGGCTTTGAGCAGACAGGCAAACCTCGAAATATGGAAATATCGGAAATAGAGGAAATAAAGACTATATTAAACATAATTACCACCTTCCTGCTCAAATACAGATTGGAGCAAAAGCTCGATACAAAATAACTTTAGAAATGGAGAGTCTTGTGCTAAATGTCGATTAATAAACAGCTAATTAGATATCTGTCGTTCGGATTTGTGTTAATAGTTTGCCTTGTGATAATGATTATCATGGCAATGTATTCAAGTTTTTACATAGAGACACGAACAGGCGAGATGGCAGTAGACAGCTTTAATGTAACCATGCAAAAACAGGCGGAAACAATTAGGTTAAAGTTTGATTCCGACCGCAATATACTGCTTGTCGCGGCGTCCATGTTTACTCTTGCCGATTCGTTAGAAGATTTCGAGCACTACTCCGACGAATTTGCCTTTTTAAACGAGAGCTTTGACTATATTGCCGTAGCAACACCGGAGGGTTACTCTATTGGACTTGACGGTATAGTAACTGATATTAATGACCGGGAATATTTTCATCGCTCCATGCAGGGTGAGACGGTAATATCCGATCTTCTTGTGTCGAAATTTAATAACGAATATTCCATCGTGATCTCCACCCCGATTATCGACAATGGCGAAATTATCGGTATCATGCTCGGAATAAACAACACCGATACCCTTAGCAGGCTATTCGGCGATGATACCATGGACGTTGATTTCAGCAGCATAATAAACGCCCAAGGCGACATTTTAATCAACGGAGTGTCGAGCGTATCAACCCCCCAAGTATCAGAAAATGTTTTCGATGTTTTAAGTGATCAGTCCGCTATTGATAACATAGACGCCCTCAAGACAAAAATGTTAGAGGAAGAGCAGGGATATGTCGAACAAAAATTTTTCGACGAGACATTTTATGTATCATATGTAGCCCTCGACATTGAGGATTGGATTTTAATGTCCTTAACCTTACAATCCTCCGTAAATGCAGCTGCCCAGGATATTTTAAGTGTAACCAGCACGGTGTCCTTAATCGGACTGTCCATTCTTGTCTTCCTGTCGGTTATAATATATCTTAATAACCGCAAAAATTTAAAGGCTGTGCGTGAGATAGCCTATGTCTCGGAGCTTACCCAGCTTAGCACCGCGCAAAAATTCAAGATGGACGCCGCGGCTTTTTTGAAAAAAAATGCCGGGCAGAAGATGTTGCTCATCAAATTGGATGTCGATAACTTTAAGCTTGTAAACGAGTCGTTGGGTTTACAAAGCGGTGATTTGGTACTTAAAAGTATGGCAAAGGCGATAGTTAAAGACACCCCACACCGCGTGTGCTGTCACCTGCACGACGATGAATTTATAGTATTGCTGACCGAGAATGACTCGGACTATGGTGATACTGCATACAAAAATTACTGCCGGCGACTCTTTAAACTGCTCGGTGATGATTTTAACTATAAATTAAAGATAGTGGCAGGGCTATATTATTTTGAGTCAAGTGAAAAAATATCTATCCTTGACGCAATGGAACGTGCCAACATTGCCCACCGACGCGCCAAAGCAACCCATAAAGAGATAGGATATTACAGTGAGGAGATTATCTCGCTGGCGATAAAACGCAAAAATATTGAAAACAACATGGAAACAGCACTTAAAAACAAGGAGTTTACCATGGTGTTACAGCCGGAGTTGTCGCTTGACAGAGGCGTTATGGTCGCCGCGGAAGCGCTGGTGCGTTGGCAGACCGAGGAGGGTCCCCTGCGCCCCGATGAATTCATACCGGTTTTTGAACAAAACGGTTTCATAACCAAGCTTGACATGTACATGTTCGAGCAGGCATGTGAATATCTTAGCAACTGGATAAAAGACGGACGTGAGCCGATAACCGTTTCCATCAACTTCTCACGTTTGCATCTTTTGAACGAGCACTTCGTGGACAATCTCAACCGGATAACAAAAAAATATGACGTCATGCCAAAAAATCTCGGTATTGAGATTACCGAGACCAATATGCTTAACAATGAGGAGGCATTTTTGAGTGTGATGGACAGCCTCCATAAAAGCGGTTATCTGGTATTGATGGACGATTTTGGGTCGGGATACTCCTCGCTCGGATTGCTAAAAAACGCCGCCGTAGACGTCTTGAAGTTGGACAGGAGCTTTTTGGTCGGAGCAGACGACCGACACAGGAGTATGGCAGTGGTGCGCAGTGTCATATCCCTCTCACGAGATCTCGGGATTAAAACCATAGCGGAGGGTGTGGAGACGCTGGAGGACACAATTATCTTAAAAGAGATGGGCTGTGACATCATCCAAGGATACTACTATGCAAAGCCTATGTCGCAGGAGGCGATAAAGCGGTTCTATGACAGCAAGGAAAGCCTGATGACATTATAAAATTCATTGACTATATAATATTTACCTCGAAAAACGATACAGAAAAGCTGGAAAGGTGTATCGTTTTTCGAGGTAAAATGGCTTTATCCATCCTCTACTTTATATCTAATTCCTCAAACGGAGCCGGTTTCGCAAAATAATAGCCTTGTGAAAAGTCGATTTTATTCGACATAACAATGTCATAGATGTCCTTATTCTCAACGAACTCCGCTATAGTTTTCGCCTGTATTAGGTTTGCCATATAGCAGATTGAGTTTAGGATTATATTGCTGTCCTTGCTCTTGGAAAGAGTTTTGATAATATCGCCATCCACCTTGATAATATCCGGTTTTAGTGAAATGATGGAACTGTAGGTTGCATATCCTACCCCAAAGTCATCGACTGCAATGCGGCAACCTATATTCCTGACCTTTTCCAAAAACGCGAAAAGGTCATCATTTCTGTTATAGTTTTCAGTCTCGACGAACTCCACTATCACTTTTTCAGGGGCAGGATGTTGCTCTAACCGTTTTAAAAACCATTCACGGAACTTTTCTGACTGGATATCATACAGTGAAATATTTATGCTAAGGGTGCTTTGTTTATCTGCAAAAAGCAAAAGCGCTTTGTTGATCAAAGCCATGCTCAACGAGAGATAAATCTTTAACTTTTTGGACGCCTCTAAAAAATAGCCGGGAGGATAAACTTTTCCGTTATTATCAACGACCCTCATTAATGCTTCATACTTTGAAATAGTGTCTGCGTTATTGTCGTACACACCCTGAAAAAACGGCACAACGTTATCATTCTCTATCGCATCGGTAAGAATATCAAGGATTTGCGCCAGCTCCTCACGCTCGTGAGCGAGTAGCTCTTTTTCGTTGGCAACAGTGATAAAGTTGTTCTGTAGGTCACTGTTTACGTAGTATGCGCTCAAACAACGGTTTATAAGGTCGTCTCCAAATGCAATTGCAAAACGAGAAACGCCGCTAAGACCGGTCTGTTGCCCTCTTATCAGCTCATACTGCTCATGGTTAACCTTCATAAGGTTGTAAAAATCCTCGTCGCTCATATCGCTGTTTGCCACTGCCATAAATGTTTTGTAGGAATGAATGTAGACATGAATAAGATGACTTATACCCATCTGTTCATAGGCGGCATTTCCCATTGCTAAGATTTCGGCACTTGTTCTGTAGTACTTTTCCTCATCATAGCTGGCGATCATCATGTCGGCATTGACAACCTCGGTCATACAAATTTTATTAAACTTGTATTTTTCGTTGTCGATTAAAAATTGCTCATAACTTTTTATGTTAAACCTGACATCTATTTTACAATCGTTATTACTCATTATCATAACCCTTTATTTATGTTAAATGTTGGATTTGCAGGTGTAGCCCCTTATATAAAACCTTATACCTTCTCCCCTCTCTCTCTTATCAATATCTTTATCGGTGTGCCCTCGAGTCCGTATGCTTCACGAATTTGGTTTTCAATATACCGCTGATAGGAGAAGTGAAAAAGATCTTTTTTGTTGCAAAATGCCGCAAAGGTTGGTGGGCGGGTAGATATCTGGGTCATGTAATAGATTTTTAGTGGTCTACCCTTGTCGCTGGGCGGTTGAACCCTTGCGGTAGCCCGATGCAAAAGGTCGTTGAGGACACCGGTGGTAATACGCATGGCATTCTGGTCGTTGACAAACTTGATTAGTTCAAACAGGCGCGGCACCCTCTCGCCCGTCTTTGCCGAGATAAAGATAAACGGCACATAGGACATAAACGAAAAATCGTCCATAAGACTTTTGCGCATCCTCTCCATCGTTTTCGTCTCCTTTTCGATGGCGTCCCATTTGTTGACGGCGACTATACAGCCTTTACCCTGTTCATGTGCATAGCCGGCAATCTTGCTGTCCTGCTCGGTGAAGCCGACCGTCGCATCCAACATGATGACCACCACCTCACTGCGGTCGACCGCCGACAGTGAACGTAGGGTGCTGTATCTCTCGACACCCGGCTCGACCTTTCCACGTTTTCTCATTCCGGCGGTGTCGATAAGAACAAACCTTCCAAATTCATTCTCGACAGGCGAGTCCACCGCATCTCGTGTGGTGCCTGCCTCGTCACGCACAATCATGCGGTTTTCGCCGAGAATATGGTTGATTAGCGAACTTTTACCTACGTTGGGTCGTCCGATAATAGCTACCGTGATGGGGTCAAGACCATCCTCACTCACATTTTCATCGAAGTTAAGGTGTTCAAAGATGGCATCCAGCAGATCTCCCGTGCCGTGTCCGTGCACCGCCGAGACTGCGAACAGATCTCCGATGGCGAGCTCATAAAACTCAAAGAGCGCCGCATCACTCCTGCCGATGTTGTCCAGTTTATTGACCGCGACAAATATCGGTTTTTTACTGCGTCGTAAAAGATTCGCTATCTCGGTATCGGTAGCGGTCAGTCCGGTCATCCCGTCTGCCACAAATATTATTGCGTCGGCACAGTCGATAGCGAGCTGTACCTGCAACCTCATCTCGGTGAGCATCCCATCGGAAGAGGTGGGTTCAAGACCACCGGTGTCGATAAGTGTAAATTCCTTGCCCAGCCATTCACACTGTGCAAAAATCCTGTCTCGGGTCACGCCGGGCGTGTCCTCTACTATGGAAAGCCTCTTTCCGCAAAGTTTGTTAAAGAGGGTGCTTTTTCCGACGTTGGGTCGTCCGACTACGGCTACTGTAGGCATTTTATTCCTTTCGTTTCGTGTTTTTTATAAGGCGGTAATTTCAGCAGTCCTTTTATTATATGAGCTCCACCGAAGTTGCGAGTTCTCTTTCTATCTCCTCCACCGACATGTCGTCCAACGTTATGTCACCCTGCGCTCTGAGCATGTCCCGAGGGAGCAAAAGACGATCTGTGTTGAGCTTGCCTTTAAGCTGTTCTACGACATCACGTCCGGTCAAAAGCCCTGCCACCGTGACGCCGTGACCAAAAAAGTCGTTTTTGACGGTATGTACCGTAACGTTTGGCAGTCCGTCGCAAAGTGTCCTCATCAACCCGGTGGCGAGCACTCCGGTAGCGACATCGAATCCACCGCCGCTGTCCTTGAACTCCTGCTTTTTCTCGTCATAAAACTGCCGCCACATGCCGACGCCGTTCTCTATCTGGTAAAACTCCTCGTAGTGCTCATACGGCGGTATCTCCTGACCTGCGAGCAGATAAATCTCATCCGAGGCATAGAACAGCCTCTCTGCATGGGTTTTAAGGTGTTGTTCTCCAAACTGCTCTATAATACGTAGGGTTGCCATCGCCGTCTCGCGATCAAAAGGTTTAAGCGGGGCAAGACCCTTGCGATAATCGCTCAACCCAACCGGCACGGCGCTGACACTCTGCACCGCCGGATAGAGTTTTTGCAGTTCGCTAAGGCTATAGACAAGCTCTTCGCCGTCGTTCATCCCGGGACAGAGCACCAACTGTATGTTCATGGTTATGCCGGCAGATGCAAACCTCGGTAGGAGTGAGAGCACCTCGCCTGCCCTCTTGTTGCCCATCATCTCGGCGCGCAGGGTGGGGTTCATGGTGTGCACCGAAATATTGATAGGCGAAAATCTCATCTTGATAATGCGCTCGATAAGTCGGTTGCTTAGGTTGGTCAGCGTTATATAGTTACCCATCAAAAAGGACAGCCGTTCGTCGTCGTCCTTCAGGTAGAGTGACTGGCGCATACCGCGTGGAAGTTGATCGATAAAGCAGAACACACAGCGGTTTTTGCAGCTACGCTTGCCGTCGAACAGATCCCCCTCAAACACCAGACCGAGTGACTGATACTCGCTCTTTTTCACCGTCACCGTCCGCGTATCAAGTTGAAGGCACAACCGCTCACCGGTGGTATGAAAGCTGTAGTCTAAGCTGTCGTTTATCTCCTCATCGTCGACACAAATCAGTGTCTCGCCCGGCATAATGCCGGCTTTTTGTGCCGGAGAGTTTGGCTCTATATCAATTATCTTTACCAAAAATATCTCCGTTTCATCATCTTCTGATTATATCCTGAACATCGCGCACCTTACGCAGTTTTGTCACCACCGAGTTGAGATGTTCGAGGTTGGTGACCGATATGGTGACCAGAAAGTTAGCAAAGTTGCCGGACTCCTTCTCCCTTGCGATAAGTGCTACAATCGGCACGTGCATGTTTGCAAGCGAGACGGTGATGTCGGCGAGCAGTGCATTGCGGTTGAGTGCCGATATCTCAAGGGTGGCGTTAAAGCTGTCTCGCACCTCCGATGCCCAGTGAGCGGACAACCACCTCGGGCTGTTCTCTAAAACGTCCTTACTGCGCTGATAGTTGGCGCATTGCATCTTGTGTATGGCAACGCCGTGCCCTCTTGTAATAAATCCGACAATGTCGTCGCCCGGCAGTGGTCCGCAACATTTCGCAAACTTGACAAGGCAGTTGTCGATGCCCTCCACCACGACTCCCTCGCTGGAGGTCTCCTTTTTTTCCGGAATAGCGAAGATTTCAACCGGACTTTTCGCCTTGACTAACTTCGCATAATCCTCCTTTGCCCTGCTCATCAATTTAGCTAACGTAATGCCGCCGTACCCGAGCGAGGCATAGAGCTCGTCCACCGAATTTATGCGCAACTTTTTAGCAATATCGTGCAGAAAATGCTCCCGCTCATCTTTAGTGAGCGTAATGCCGGCGCGCCTCATCTCCTTGTCCAGCATGTCGCGCCCCTGCTCGATATTCTCCTCCTTGCGCTCCTTTTTAAACCAGGTTCTTATCTTGTTGCGCGCCTCACTGGTACGGACAATGTTAAGCCAGTCGCGGCCCGGCCCCTTGTTCTCCGATCCGGTCACCACCTCTATTATCTCACCGTTTTCTAATTTGTGGTCTATCGAGACCAGCTTGCCGCCAATCTTCGCGCCGACCATGCGGTTGCCGACCTGTGAGTGTATAGCATAGGCAAAGTCGATGGCGGTAGAACCGGTCGGAAGTGTGATAACATCGCCACGCGGAGTAAAGACATAGACCTCCTGCGGCACCAATTCATGCTTAATATTCTGTAAAATTTCCTCGTCGTCGCTAACGTCATCCTGCTCTATCAATCGGCGAACCCATGCAAGACGTTCCTCCATGCCCTTACTGCTGTCGGTCACGCCCGCCTTATACTTCCAGTGTGCCGCAACACCGAGCTCGGCGGTACGGTGCATCTCGAATGTGCGTATCTGCACCTCCACCGGCGTTCCACCCGGACCGACAATGGTGGTGTGTAGGCTGCGATATAGGTTAGGTTTGGGTGTTGATATATAATCCTTGAATCGGTTTGGCACCGGATGATAGAGGTCGTGGATAATTCCGAGCACGTTATAACACTCACCGACGTTCTCCACAATTACACGCAGTGCGTAGATGTCATATATCTCGTCAAACTCCTTGCCGTCCAAAAACATCTTGCGATAGATGCCATAGACGCTCTTTATCCGGCTTTCAAACTCCGCATTCTCTATTCCACCCTCCAAGACGCGTTGGCGGACATGCTCTGTCACCATCTCCATATATTCACGTGTCTTGCCGGTATTCCCGAGTGCCTCGGTGATCTCGCTGTAGCCAAAACGATCGAGATAGTATAGACTGCGATCCTCCAACTCCTCTTTGAGCTTTTTCATACCGAGTCGATAGGCGATGGGGGCGTACACCTCCATCGTCTCGAGGGCTTTTTTCAGCTGTTTTTCTACCGGCATGACATCCAGTGTTCTAAGGTTATGCAGACGGTCGCAGAGTTTTATTATCATAACCCGTATGTCGTTGCTCATGGCAAGAAGCATCTTTCGCAGATTCTCCGCCTGTTGCTCCGCCACCGAGGAAAAGGCGATGGCTCCGAGTTTTGTCAACCCGTCCACCAGCTCCGCCACCTCACCACCAAACTGCTTTTTTATAGTCTCCAGCGTCGTGTCGGTGTCCTCTACCACATCATGCAAAAGCGCCGCCACAATGCATGCGGTATCCATGCCGAGCTCCACCAACAAGAGTGCGACATTTAAAGGGTGCTCGATATAAGGCTCTCCCGAGAGGCGATGTTGCCCCTCGTGAGCCTTTTGCGCCTTTTCAAAAGCACGGGTGATGAGATCCATGTCGACCCCTCTGCCCTGTGCCTTTATTCGATCCTTTAACGTTTCAAACGTCACTGCAATCCCCTCAAAATTTCACTCTCCGACAACGCTCGCTTGACCGGATTAATCGTTTTATGCAACACATCGTTCTTTATGTATATTAGCCCAAGTTCCAAAAGACCATACAATGAAGATACAATCTTGCCTGCATCCTCTCTTTCAAACCCACCAAACAGGTTGGATAGATCCATAACGGAGCATCCCTCAAGTTGCCGAAAAACCTTGGCGACAAATTCACGGTCGGGAGAGAGTAGTCGTTTTTGCTCCTCATTCAACTTAGCACCATAGTAATAGGAGGCAAAAAGTCGACATTGTACGACAAAATCTTCACCTAATCCTCCGTGTCTTATGTCCCGCACACTCAACGAGACGGCGGTGTTACCCTGCGAGGTATATAGTCCGAGCTCGACCGCAATATCCACTCGATCACCGGCTTTGTAGCCGAGCGATGACGGGGTGCGGTTGAATATACTCGCCCAGTACCTCTCGCCACAGTGGTTAAAACAGATACGGCTATGCGCATCCTTCATGGGAGATACCTGTTCAACGGCGACATTGGCAATCATAAAACAGGGGGTCGGATTTTCCTGGCCGTACGGCTCATAGAGCGACAAAGCCCTTATCTCCTCCACCGTAATGCGTTCGGTAATAAGCCCGTCCAACATCAACTTAGGTATCGGTATATCGCCGATTATTCCCTTTGCGTAGCTGTTTATCGCCCTGCGAAACTCTTCGCAACGCTCTGTATCTATCGAAAGACCTGCCGCGAGGGTGTGTCCGCCAAATCCCAGTAGATGCTCACTGCATGCCGCAAGTGCATCGTATAGGGAAAAACCGGCAACACTGCGCCCACTGCCTTTGCCCTGTTGACCGTCGGTAGATATGACTATGGTCGGCTTATGATATCGTCGACAAAGACGTGTAGCGGCGAGTCCGAGCACCCCCTCATGATATCCCTCGCCGAACAGCACCAGTACCGGATCTTGAGCGTGTTGCAATGCCTCCTCTTTAAGAATGTCGAGAAGTTCCTGTTCCTCTTTGCGTCGCTGTAGATTGCAGTCGTTAAGCTCACCTGCAAGTGCCAGTGCCTCCTCCTCGTCGGTGGATAGAAGCAGTGAGAGTGCGGCGGTTGGGTCGTCTATCCGTCCGGCGGCATTGAGACGCGGACCGATGGTAAATCCGAGTGTTGTGGCTGTGACCGGCTTTTCACCGTGCTTTGCGATATTCAGCATGGCCTCGAGACCGACACAAGGGGTTTCGTTCAGGGTGGAAAGTCCTGCCGAAACGATGGTTCTGTTGAGCGGATTCAGCGGCATAACGTCGCACACCGTCCCGAGTGCCGCAAGCTCACCGTATTCATAAAGCATGTCGTTCACATAACAGCCCTCCAAGGCCGCTACGAGGCAGAGCGCAACGCCTGCACCGGACATAGTCTCATATCCGCTGTCGTCATCCTCTCTCTTCGGGTTGACAAGCGCGTCGGCGGTCGGCAACTGCTCAGAGGGGGTATGATGGTCGGTGACCACTATCTTAATATCAAGGCGATTTGCGGCGGACACTGCGTCAAATGCGCTGACACCGTTGTCCACCGTTATGATAAGGCTAACACCCTTTTCCTTTAAAAGTTCCACCGCATCGGATGATATGCCGTAACCGTCCTCTATCCTGTTTGGAAGTTTATAATAGACCTCAGCGCCTATGCCCTCAAGATATCTGACCAATATTGCCGTTGCGGTGACGCCGTCCACGTCATAGTCGCCAAAAACAACAATTCGCTCGTCCTGTTCTATCGCGTCCGAGATGATTCTTACCGCATTTTCCATGTCTTTAAGTCGAAAAGGGTCTATCTCTACATCGGTGGCGCTGTCCCCTCTGTTCGCTGTTAGTTGTGCGCTGAGTGACCCACCCTTACCGCGGCATTCCCAAATGCTGTAGTTAAAGTTGATCATTGTACCTCCACCACTGCGCTGTAGCTACCCACAGCGATGACATCGTCATTTGCGGTGATGACTATGCTCACCGGCACCGTTTGGGAGCCCTGTGCGGTGGTGATATCCTCCATATCAATCTCGGCTATGACCGATGCCTGCTGCATCTGCTCTAAGCTCTCGAGCGAGCCGATTAGATGAACGTCCTGTATCTGTTCGGTAATAACCTCGATATCGATGTTCTGATTTTGATTCTTTATCCTAAAATCGGACACGGTGATGGTACGCTCACTTAGGTTATCGGTGTCAAAGGTCACCCTCGCGGTCTGAATGTTTTCAAGGTTGGTGAA